>JANMEM010000520.1:0-5279 GCA_031376985.1 Hyphomicrobiales bacterium | reverse complement strand
GTCTTGGCTGAAAGGTTCGAACCGTCCGCGTGTCGATGTGTCTGACATTATGCTGGTCAAGGAAACCCGACCGCCAATGATTGACCAGTTGACGGCGCGGACGCGGGCTTTCCTGCAAGTACAGACGGGCTGTGATCATCGTTGCACCTTCTGCATCATTCCCTTTGGTCGCGGCAATTCACGTTCAGTGCCGATTGCCGATGCGGTGGAGCAGGTGAAGCGGTTGGTGAATGGCGGGCACAATGAAGTGGTGTTGTCCGGTGTTGACCTCACCTCATGGGGTGCTGATCTCGACGCCGCACCAAAACTTTCTGTTTTGCTGGCGCGGATATTGAAGGACGTGCCGGATTTGAAGCGATTGCGCTTGTCATCAATTGACTCGATTGAAGCGGATGCAGCGCTGATCGATATTCTGGTGTCTGAAACGCGGGTGATGCCACATTTGCATTTGTCATTGCAGTCCGGCGACAACATGATTTTGAAACGCATGAAGCGCCGCCATGCGCGGGAAGACTCGGTTGCGTTTTGTGCGGAGTTGAAATCACGTCGCAAGGATATGGTGTTTGGTGCTGATCTGATTGCAGGCTTCCCGACAGAGACTGAGGAAATGTTCGAGAATTCTCTGAAGTTGATCGACGAGTGTGACCTCACCTATCTGCATGTTTTCCCTTATTCCTCGCGGCCCGGCACACCGGCAGCGCGGATGCCGATGCTGGGACATGACGTGGTCAAGCGTCGGGCTGCTCTTCTCCGCGCAAAAGGTGAGCAGCGCTTGCAGAATTTTCTGTCTTCACAAGTGGGATCAAAACAACCGGTTTTGGTTGAGACGCCCAACACGGGCCGCACGGCACAATTTGCATTGTCGCGTTTTGAACAACGGATGACGCCGGGTGCTTTGGTGAATGTGGATGTGGTGGGGGCGCAGGCGTTTCACCTGGATGTCAGGCTGGCTGCATGAGCGGGTTTTTCAAGAAGCTCTTCAACCGGATTACGGGGAAGAAGGAAGAAGCCGAGGTTGTTGTTGAACAGGCTGCATTGCCCGCACCTGAGCCCGTTGTTGAAGAGGTTGTTGTTGCGAAGGTGGCGAAGCCTGCGGTGAAGGCAAAAGCCAAGAAGCCTTTGCCAAAGAAACCGGAACCAAAGAAGCCCGAGCCCAGAAAGTCTGCCGCAAAAGCCAAAGTTCCAGCCAAAAAAGCAGAGCCTCCCAAGGCGAAGGCAAAACCAGTCAAGGCTCCGCCTGCCAAAGTCGATCCCGTCAAGAGGGTTGTTGCCAAGAAGGTCGTCGAGAAGAAAGCCGCTGCGCCGACGGAGCTAGTTGTCGAAACGGTCAAGCTTGCGCTTCCACCTCTGCCGCCCGTCGTCGTTGAGGCTCCGCCACCTCCGGTGCGCCTTTCCCCACCCCCGGCCCCTCCCCAAAGGGAGGGGGGAGCTGAAATTGCGGAGCGCAAGGGCTGGTTCTCGCGGCTGACACAGGGCCTTTCGAAGTCTTCCAAAACCATCACGGGTTCGATCACTGCGATTTTCACCAAGCGCAAGCTCGACAGGGAGACGTTGCAGGAGCTTGAGGACACGCTGATTCAGGCCGACCTTGGTCTTGCGGTGTCAGAACGTATCATCGCCGAAGTCTCGCGCGGGCGCTTTGACAAGGAAATTGACCCTGAGGAGGTCAAGCAAATTCTGGCTGCGGAAGTGGCAAAAGTGTTGAAGCCCGTCGAGGTCCCGTTCAATTTCGGGTCAGAGAAGCCTTTTGTGATTCTGGTTGTTGGCGTGAACGGGTCGGGCAAGACCACGACCATTGGCAAGCTAGGCTCCATTGCTGCGGGTGAAGGTTTCAAGGTGAAGTTCGCCGCTTGTGATACCTTCCGTGCGGCTGCCATTGAACAGTTGACTGTATGGGGAAAACGCATCGGGGCAGAAACCATTTCGCGTCCACAAGGGGCTGACGCTGCGGGCCTCGCTTACGACGCCATGAAAGCTGCGCAGGAGGATGGCACGGATATCCTGTTCATTGACACGGCGGGGCGGCTTCACAACAAGACCTATCTGATGGATGAACTCGACAAGGTGGTGCGGGTGATCAAAAAATATGATGCCGCAGCTCCTCATGCCGTGTTGCTGGTGCTGGATGCAACGACAGGGCAAAATGCGCTGGCGCAGGCCGAGGCCTTCACCAAGGTTGCAGGCGTTACAGGCTTGATCATGACCAAGCTGGATGGCACGGCGCGCGGTGGTATTCTGGTGGCTATCGCTGAAACATTCAAACTGCCGATCCACGCCATTGGCGTGGGTGAAGGCATTGAAGACTTGCAGGCCTTTGACGCCGAGGCTTTTTCCCGCGCCATTGCCGGACTGGATGACAGGACATGACCGAAACGACACGTAAAGAAATGCCGCAAGCCTTGAAGCTGGCACTGGATTTTGCGCCACTGGTTGCATTTTTTGTGGCGTACAAAATCGGTGGGGTCTACTGGGCCACGTCAATCATCATTGCACTGACGATTGTTTCACTCATCATTGGTTATGTGATGACGGGCCGCGTGGCCAAGTTCCCGTTGTTCAGTGGCATTTTGATCACTGTGATGGGCGGGCTCACGCTTTACCTGCACAACGACATGTTTGTGAAAATGAAACCCACCGCTGCCAATCTTATTTTTGCAGGAATTCTGGGTGGTGGATTGCTGACCAATCGCATGTTCCTGAAAGATCTGCTGGGATCAGCCGTGGAGATGCCACTCAATGCATGGCGCACACTGACGTGGCGCTGGGTTGTGTTTTTCGTTGTGCTTGCTGGCCTCAATGAATATGTCTGGCGCACCATGCCCGAAGCCACATGGGTCAATTTTAAAGTTTTCGGATTGATGGGTCTCACCATGGTGTTTGCAATTGCGAACGCCCCCTTCATGGCCAAGCACATGCCGAAGGATGACGTAAAACCTTCCGCAGACGGATGAATGGCTGCACATCATTTGACCAAAGAGTCAAGACTTGTAGTTCGCCAAGAAGAGTCAGAGACTTATTTTATATTATGATGTTCTGAACGAGATTCCACTTCCAAAAGCGGGCCTGTTTTTGCTTGCGGCAAAGTTTGAGACTCGCTAGGACTCGCGCGAATTTAAAGAGGCAACATGCCTTCACGCAGGGGAATGTGTGGAGGCACAATAATATGGTCGCAGATGTGTTTCACACTCATGCGGCCTTGGGAGCGAAGTTCTGATGTCGAGCAGCAAAGACGCTAAAACACTGGCGCGCTCATTTTCTCATCTGTTGAAACGCGCGGTGCAATATTCCGTGCATCGCTACAACGAAGAGGTTGGCAAGAGTGGCTTGACCCATCGCCAGTTTACAGTGCTGGCCGCTGTTGATGCTAATGACGGCAAGAGCCAGACAGAACTGGTGAAGATCACCGGCATTGACCGTTCGACTTTGGCTGACATGGTGGGCCGCCTGATGGCGCAGGGCCTGGTGCAGCGCCGCCGCACCAAGGAAGATGCCCGCACTAATTCTGTAAAATTGACGCCAGCGGGCAAGAAAATGTTGAAGGCTGCACAGTCTGGTGCAGAAGACGTGGACAAGTCCTTGCTGTCGTTGTTTTCTGTTGCAGACCGCAAGACCGTCAACGATTGCCTGTCTGAACTGGCCACAGCCATGGACAAGGTGGACGAGGTTGAGGAAGAACCCAAGGCTACGGGTAAAGTGAAACTTAAGCGCCGCGTGGCGTAAAACCTATGGCAGCGGCAGCGCTGCCTTTTTGATTTCTGCGTCAAAAGTTGTGGCCAACATTTCTTCCGAGAGCGGGCCTACTTTTTTAAAGCGGATGACACCTTTGCCATCCACAATAAATGTTTCGGGAACACCATAGCCACCCCAATCGATGGTAACGCGGCCGTTGCTGTCGGCTCCCACTTTCGCAAAAGGTTGTCCCAAGGCACCAAGGAATCGTGCAGCGTTGGCGGCGTCATCCTTGTTGTTGATCCCCACAAGTGTGATGTCGCTGCGTTTAGACAGTTCCAACAGAAGCGGATGTTCCTGACGGCAAGGCCCACACCACGACGCCCAGATATTGACGACGGTCACTTTACCGTTTTTCAAGTCGGCGTCAGTCAGGCCCGGCACATTGAGTTCTGAGACTGCGGGCAGTGAGAAGGCGGGCACGGGCTTGTTGATCAATGTCGACGGCAGCGTTGACGGATCGCCTGACAGTCCCCTCCAGAACAGCAGAGCCAATCCGGCAAACAGAATGACCGGTACAAGTGTGAGCAGGCGGCGCATAGTCAGATGCTGTCTTTCTGGCCGGGATCGGTGAGTTTCATGTCTGCCAAGGCCTGCTTCAGCGTTGAAGCACGGCGCAGCGTGGTGGCAACACTCACCAGCAGCACAAGCGCCACAATGGCATAGGCCACGATGACGAAACTGATATGGTCAGCACTCCAGTTAATCATCACCGTGTTCCCATACTTTTAAGTTTTTCAGCGCGGATTTTGCGGGCACGGACTTCGTTTTTCAGCGCCACCAGATGTGTGGTGATGAAAAGCAGGGTGAAGGCCAGAAACATCAAACCCAGCGGCCAGAGAATGCTCTTGTCAATAGAGGGGCCGCCTACGCGCACAATGCTTGCAGGCTGATGCAGGGTGTTCCACCAGTTCACTGAAAATTTGACAATGGGAATGTTGATGACGCCTACGAGCGCCACGATGCGGGCGAGAGAGGCGGCACGGTGCGGATCGTCGAAGGCACGCCACACTGCGATGTAACCCAGATATAACAGCATGAGCACAAACATGGAGGTGAGACGTGCGTCCCACACCCACCACGTCCCCCACATGGGCTTGCCCCAGATGGAGCCTGTGACGAGTGCGAGAAAACAGAAGGCGGCCCCTAACGGTGCTGCAGCCTTGGCAGCAGCATCAGCAAGGGGGTGACGGAAAATCAGGGCCATGGCAGAGGCCACGGCCATCAGCACGTAAACAAACAGCGCCAGCGACGCTGATGGAACGTGCACATACATGATGCGCACGGTTTCGCCCTGCTGGTAATCCGGCGGGCTGTTGAAGAAAGCAAAATACAAGGCCACGGCAAAGGCCGCGATGGTTGCAAGCCACAATGCGGGCATGCAGCGGTCTGCAATCTGGAAGAAACGGTTGGGGTTGGCGAAAATTTGCATGGGCGTAACCTAGTATTTCCTGTTCACCGAAAATAGGCCCGGAGTGCCGCAGCCGACGCCCAGGGTTGAATGACCAGGCTCACCATGGTGATGGCAAGCTGAACCAGCAATGAATTGA
>JANMEM010000480.1:0-1871 GCA_031376985.1 Hyphomicrobiales bacterium | reverse complement strand
GAATCAAACCCGCACCCACCCGGAACTGTTGAACATCTTTATCTTGTGGCTGGTGAACTTGAAGTCACCACGGGCAGCGAAACCAAAACGGTGAAGCAGGGTGAGACGTTAAGGTTCAAAGCTGACTTACCGCACAAAATCGTCAACGTCGGCGCAGGTGAGGCCCATGCTGTAATGATGTTGGCTTTGCGGCAGTTTGGCGCTGCCACATAGACTCAGTCGTCGTCCGACAGGGTTTCAAGGTTTTCATTGTGCCGTTTGGTTGCGGCCTCAAAACGCTGCTCAAAATCTGCGAGGTTCTTTTTAGGCTCTTGGTAAAATGCAGTGCGTTTCATCAAGCTGATGAATGTCTTGTTCAGCGTGCGTCCCCAAAACCGCATGGGGCGGTCAAAGTCAAACAGCAGGATGACTCGTTCCTGACCGGTGTCGTTCCAGACTTCGTGTTCATAGGTATCATCAAAGACAAACAACTCGCCGGGTCTCCAGACCTTGATCACGTCACCGATGCGGATACGGCATTTTTCGGCGTCCTTAGGAATCATCAAGCCCAAGTGCGCTCTCAAAATTCCCTTGCTCACGCCGCGATGGGCGCGAATGTGAAAGCCCGGACTGAGAATGGAGAACATGGCAATCTGCAAATTGGGGATGGCGCTGAGAAGTTTGGTTGTTATCGGTGCCTGTGCACAGTTTTTCTCCAAGCGCTCACCGAAACCGTAGAGAATAAAGGTCCGCCAGCTTTTCCCTGTGGAGATCTTGTGCTGGTCAGGTGAAACTTCGTGAAAAGCCGGAATAGCGTCCCGGTGTTTCAATATGCCTTGAGCCTCTGCCAAAATAGCAGGCCAGTTTTCAACAATGCTTTGAAGTTCGGGGAAATGCGACTCATCAATGATTGGCGTGTCACCGACGAGGGACTGCCTGCCCAACACAGTTGCAAGTTTTCGAGTGATTTTCCGACCGGTGTTTTTGACGAACTTCCGTCGTTTCTGTTTAAAACTGAGCGTTTGAGCGGGAACAGGGTTGGCCTGCTGGGTCATTTATGTCGTCGCCTTGTTTGCTTAGGTACTTGCTGTTCTAACGCGTGTGTGCTGATCACAAAAGGCGTTTTTATGTCAGCTTTGATGTGCGCACCTCAAATTTCTTGCAATCGTCATGGAACACCCACATAAGCGCGGCCCGAAGAGTCTTTTGTTATCTTGATGGAGCCCGTAATGACCGCAATCCTTGACATTAATGCCCGTGAAATCCTCGATAGCCGTGGCAATCCCACGGTTGAAGTTGATGTAACCCTCGAAGACGGTTCATTCGGTCGGGCCGCTGTTCCCTCAGGCGCATCAACGGGCGCCCATGAAGCCATGGAGCTTCGAGATGGTGACAAATCACGTTATCTCGGCAAGGGCGTTACCAAAGCCGTCGCAGCAGTGAATGGCGAAATCTTTGAAGCGCTTGCAGATATGGACGCGGAAAACCAGATTGCCGTCGACCAAGCTATGATCGCTTTGGATGGAACGCCAAACAAGGCACGCCTCGGTGCCAATGCCATTCTTGGTGTATCATTGGCCGTCGCCAAAGCCGCCGCTGATGCCTGCGCCATGCCACTCTATCGTTACGTTGGTGGTACCGCTGCCCGCACGCTGCCTGTGCCGATGATGAACATCATCAATGGCGGTGTTCATGCTGATAACCCGATTGACTTCCAGGAATTCATGGTCATGCCTGTAGGTGCCACTTCGTTTAAAGAAGCGCTGCGCATGGGTGCAGAAACATTCCACACGCTGAAGAGTGCGTTGAAGAAGGCTGGACACAATACAAACGTCGGTGATGAAGGCGGTTTTGCACCAAACCTGCCATCGGCTGAAGCTGCCCTCGATTTC
>JANMEM010000439.1:0-12139 GCA_031376985.1 Hyphomicrobiales bacterium | reverse complement strand
CCCATGAGTGTCATCAACAAATAGACGCCCGTCAATTGCCAGTTGTCCAAAGCTTCGGCTCGATTGCGCACGGCTGAAAGGCTGCTGTCTTCCTGCGCAATATGGGTGATACTGGTGGCGTGACGGAAATTTGCGGGCAAGGCTGAATTGGCCCAACCGAGCACGGGTTGCCAATGTTTGCGCTGTAATTGCACCAGTTCCGGCGGCCGGTCGGTCCAATAGCACACAAGGTCAGAGCCTGCGTATTGCACAATTTCCGCCAACACATATTCACGCTCGGCAGTGGCACGGTCCAGTGCGGTATTTGCCATTTTGGTCATCGGCATCAGTTCCGGATCAATGACCTTGACCTGATCCGCCCACTCTGCTGCCACCGCTTCTGCAAGTTGGCGATTGGGCAAGGCCAAGACATTTTTCATAGGTGTTTTGACGGAACGGCCATCCAGCATTATGCCATTTGCATCAGATACTTCCACGGACTTATAAAACTTCCGTGGCAACTTCCGGATAATCGGCGACGTAATTATCCGCCGCATGCGCTCATCTGGGGTTTCATCAGTCATTTTGTTTGTTGTAGCGTGACGCATCGAACCCAAAGACCTCGAACGTCTGTTTCATATGGTCGGGCAAAGGCGCTGTAATATCAACTGTACCACTGCGAGGGTGCGGAAATACAATCCGCCTTGCGTGGAGGTGCAACTTGTTTGGAACACCGTCTGGCAAGTCGAGATCGCCACCGTATTTATTGTCACCCAGAATGGGTGTGCCAATGTGGGTTGCATGGGCCCGCAATTGGTGCTGGCGTCCGGTTACGGGTTTCAGCGACAACCAGGCCGCAACATTCGAGGCCTTGTCGATTACCGCATATTGCGTGACGGCGCGCTGTTCGTCGTCTTCTTCGCCTTCGCGGGATGCGCGCATCCTGTCACCGTCGGTGCTTTTGGCTTTGATCAAGGCGACATCGATTTTGCCTTGTGGAGGCGTCGGCACGCCTTTGACTATAGCCCAATAGGTTTTCTGCACGTTGCGTGTTGCGAATAGTTTGCCCAAGGCAGCAGCCACCGCGCGGCGCTTTGCGACCACGATGACACCTGACGTATCACGGTCCAAGCGATGTACCAGCAGGGGACGTTCACCAAGGTCGGCGCCCAGTCCCATCAATAATCCGTCAAGATGTTGGAATGTTTTGGTGCCACCCTGCACTGCAAAGCCGCAAGGTTTATTCAGAACATAAATGTCTTTATCCTCGTGGATGACCATGGAATCGAAAAGCTTGCGCTCTTCACGCGTTAATGGCTTGGCATCAGCCTTCGGCGCATCGGCGGGCCGAGTATCAAAGGCCAGTGGCGGTACGCGGATTTCGTCACCCGTTTTTAAACGTGAATTGGTTTTGCAACGCCCTGCCCCCACGCGCACTTGGCCTGTGCGTGTGAGCTTGTTCAGATAGGCAAACGTCACTTGCGGGAAGTGAACCTTGAACCAACGGTCCAATCGCATCCCATCCTCATCGGCAGAGACTTCGTGGCGTTTGACGTCACTCATGCCGTAACGCCTTGTGCCAGAGCGTAGCCTGCGAACACGGCAATCAGGGCCAGGACAACGGACGCCAGCACGTAAAGCATCGCCCACTGTGTTTCACCGCGCTGCATCAGCGTTAGCACTTCGAGTGAAAAGGCCGAGAATGTTGTAAAACCACCCAGAAAACCGGTGGTCAGAAAATAGCGAACCGATTCTTCCCCCGGAAACCTCCGCAACAAAAAGCACGCAATAAATCCAATAGCAAAACTGCCGAGAACATTGACAAACAATGTGCCGAGCGGGAACCCGGCGCCAAATGCGCGTGATGTCGCTGTCACAGTCACATACCGGGCAACCGACCCCAAGGCACCGCCCGCTGCAATTGCCGCGAGGGTTGCCGTCACAACCAGCCCTTTTGCTTGAAATAGAGGAATGGCAAAATTGCCGAGAGTATCATCATCCCAATCGCCATGGGGTAGCCGTAGACCCATTGCAATTCCGGCATGTGTATAAAGTTCATGCCGTACAGGCTTGCGACGAGTGTCGGCGGAAGGAATACCACTGCAGCCACCGAGAATATCTTGATGATACCGTTTTGCTGAATCGTGATCATGCCGAGTACGGCGTCCAGCAAGAACGAAATTTTACCAGACAGGAAAGAAGCGTGATCTGTAAGTGACGAAATATCCCGTTGCAAAATTTTAATCCGCGCCCGGTTTTCTTTCATGTCTCTGGTCAGCTTTGTCTGGTCTATAATGGCCTGCATATAGGTGACCATGCGCCCGATCGAGACCAGACTTTCCCGCATCTTCGAATTGAAATCACCTTCTTCGCCGATCATGCCCAGCAATTCTTCAAGGTTTTTCGGTTTGCGGCGGCGGCGTTCCTTTTTGGTTTTCTTGGACAAAAATGAAGTATCAAATACGCGTTTTGACGTATCATCAATAATTGCACTTACACGTTCCAGATGATCTGCAGCACGGTCCACCACCGCTTCCATGATGGAGATCAGAATGCCCCAACTCGTCATTGTCGTCGCTTGTGGCTTCATAGCCTGTTTGATATAAACCGGAAAAGCCTGCGGGTGGTGATAACGTATCGTAATCAACTTGCTATCGACGATAATAAATGTGACGGGTGAAGACTCTGGCCGTTCATCTTCACCACGCCGGATCAGAGTTGCGGTCATGAATGCGGCACCATCTTCCTGGTACAAGCGGCTGGAGGCTTCGATTTCGGCCAACTCACCGCGCGTTGGAATATCGATATTGAGGGACGATTCAACGAGCAATTCTTCGTCGTGCGTCGGCTCAACCATATCAATCCAGACCGTTCCCTCCGGCACCTTGCCATTGGCCACAATCTTTCCATGTTCGACCAAACAACCTTTTTCAGTTCCGTAGGTTTGCAGCATGACTCGTCACTCCAAACAGTCCTTTGCCCGACTAAATTGACAGTCGCAAGTGCAACAGGCACAAGCTCTCCAATGACAATAAAAACGATAAAACCAATACACATTATCGGCGGCGGAATGGCTGGCTGCGAGGCGGCCTGGGCAGCTGCACATGCAGGCGTTCCCGTGGTGTTGCACGAAATGCGCCCGCATGTGGCAACAGATGCGCACAAGACCGAGAATCTTGCAGAGCTCGTGTGCTCCAACTCTTTTCGAAGTGATGACCACGAACACAATGCCGTAGGTCTGTTGCACGAAGAAATGCGGTTGATGGGTTCGCTCATCATGGATGTGGCGAAACACCACCAAGTGCCAGCAGGCGGTGCTTTGGCGGTGGACCGTGAAGGTTTCAGCCAAGAGGTGACGCGCCGCATTGAGGCCCACCCGCTGATCACAATTGAGCGAGGCGAAGTTGCAGGCTTGCCGCCAGACGACTGGGACAATGTGATCATCGCCACCGGGCCTTTGACTTCCCCCGCTCTTGCCAATGCTGTGCGCGGTTTGACGGGTGAGGAAGACTTGGCATTCTTCGATGCAATTGCGCCCATCCTGCATCGTGAATCCATCAATATGGACGTCGCATGGTTCCAGTCCCGCTACGACAAGGTTGGCCCCGGTGGCACCGGCAAGGACTATATCAACTGCCCGATGGATCGCTCTCAATATGAGGGCTTCATTGAAGCCCTGAACGAAGGTGAAAAGGGTGACTTCAAGGAATGGGAAAAGTCGACACCCTATTTCAATGGCTGCCTGCCGATCGAGGTCATGGCAGAACGTGGTCCTGAAACGTTGCGCCATGGCCCAATGAAGCCCATGGGCCTCACCAATGCGCACAATCCAACAGTCAAAGCCTATGCTGTGGTGCAGCTCCGGCAGGACAATGCACTAGGCACCTTGTTCAACATGGTAGGATTTCAAACCAAGTTGAAATATGCTGATCAGATCCGGGTTTTCCGCACCATACCTGGATTGGAACATGCAGAATTTGCGCGGCTTGGCGGGCTTCACCGCAACACTTATTTGAATTCACCGAAAGTTCTTGATCCGCTCATGCGGTTGAAGGCCATGCCCCGCCTGCGCTTTGCCGGACAAATTACAGGCGTTGAAGGCTATGTGGAAAGTGCCGCCATGGGCATCATGACAGGGCGCATGGCAGCGGCAGAACGTTTGGGAAAAACCATTACGCTGCCGCCTGCCACAACTGCCCATGGCGCCCTCATCAACCACATCACGGGCGGGCACATTGCCACGACTGACAATGCCACACTGTCGTTCCAACCCATGAATATCAACTTCGGGCTGATGCCACCACCAACCGAGTTGCCGGTGAAAGGCATGAAGCACGCCGACAAGGCAATCTCCCGAAAAAAAGCCTACACGTCACGGGCACTGTCTGATTTCAAGTCTTGGTTGGGCTTGAACTGAGCTACTCCACCGTCACAGACTTTGCCAAGTTTCGCGGCTGGTCAACATCGGTGCCAATGAAACAGGCGGCGTGATAGGCCAACAGCTGCACCGGGATGGCGTAGATCAGCGGGCTGATGAATGCGTGGGCAACGGGCACGCGGATGTGTTTGAAGGTTTTGTGGGCGTTGTCCTTATGTGAATGATCGTCGGTAATAAGAACGATCTTTCCGCCTCGCGCTGCGACTTCTTCCATGTTTGAAATAGTTTTCTCATAGAGTTCGTCACGGGGGGCGATGACAATGACGGGAACATGTTCATCCACCAATGCGATGGGACCATGTTTCAACTCGCCCGCAGCATAACCTTCAGCATGAATGTAGGAAATTTCCTTGAGCTTCAATGCGCCTTCAAGTGCCAAAGGATAGTTGATGCCACGCCCGAGGAACAACACATCACGCGCCTTGGAAATTTCGAGGGCAACGGTTGCGATGTTTTTTTCTTCTTTCAGAATTTCCGTCATATGGCGCGGCGCTTCGATGAGCGCTGTCACGTATTCACGTTCCTGCTCTGGCGACAAAGTGCCACGGATTTTGCCCGCCAGCAAGGCAAGGCATGCAAGGGCTGCCAACTGACAGGTGAAGGCTTTTGTTGAGGCCACTCCAATTTCCGGACCTGCGAATGTGCGTATCACCCATTCTGATTCCCGCGAAATCGTAGACTCTGGTACGTTGATAATGGCGATGGTGTGCTGGCCTTGTGATTTGCAGTAGCGCAACGCCGCCAAAGTATCCGCAGTTTCGCCGGATTGTGAAATGACAATAGCCACACCATTCTTGCTCATGGGCGCTTCGCGATACCGGAATTCCGATGCAATATCGACTTCCGTTGGCAGGCGGGCAACTTTCTCAAACCAGTATTTGGCGGCATGGCCTGCGTAGGATGCGGTACCGCAAGCGGTGATTGTGAGGCGATCCAGTTTTGCAAAATCAAATGGCATGTTCTCCGGCACCTTGATGGTGCGCGTTGAAAAGTCGATGTATTCAGCCAGCGTGTGACCGACCACTTCCGGCTGTTCTTCAATTTCCTTGGCCATGAAATGGCGGTGATTGCCCTTGTCCACCATCATGGAAGAGGCTTGGCTGAAGCTCATCGGACGTGTGATGGGCTTGTTGTCTGCGTCGTAAATCTGGAATGAGTTGCGGGTTAACGTGACCCAGTCTCCATCTTCGAGATAGGTGACCTTGTTGGTGAACGGCGACAGGGCAATGGCGTCCGAACCCAGAAACATCTGCCCGTCACCGTGACCAATTGCCAGCGGTGGGCCGTTGCGCGCACCGACCATCAAATCATTTTCAGATTTGAACATGATGGCCAGCGCAAAAGCTCCGCGCAGGCGGCCGAGAATATTCTTGACGGCGTCGATGGGAGCAACACCTTTGGCGCGTTCCTGGGCCAGCAAATGCGCCACAACTTCGGTATCAGTTTGCGTTAGAAATTTTACGCCTTTGGCTTCGAGCTCAATCTTCAACTCGTAAAAATTTTCTATGATGCCATTATGGACAATTACAACGTCACCCGAAATGTGCGGGTGTGCATTGGTTTCGTTGGGAACGCCATGGGTGGCCCAACGGGTGTGGCCGATACCTGAGTGACCTTGCAACGGAGAATTTCTGAGAAGGTCTTCAAGATTGCGCAATTTGCCCGGCGCACGGCGGCGCTCGATTTTACCGTTTTCAATGGTGGCAACGCCTGCTGAATCATAACCGCGATATTCAAGGCGGCGCAGCGCTTCAACGATTGACAATGCTACGGGTTCATTTCCCAGAATTCCGACTATGCCACACATGTATTTTTTCCTTCGGGATTTAATAATTTTGGGTGGTCAATATCACAGCTTCTTCGCTTTCTGCGCGACCTTTATCGCCCGATAGCGTTTTGCCCAGCCTTCTTTGACCGTGGAGGGTGAACGGGACATGGCAAGCGCATCTTCCGGCACATCAGCTGTGATCACACTGCCAGCCGCAATATTTGCACCGCTACCGATTTTCACTGGTGCCACCAATGCTGTGTTCGAGCCTACAAAAACATTTTCCCCAATGTCGGTCAGGTGTTTTTCAAAGCCATCATAGTTGCATGTGATGGTGCCCGCACCGATATTTGATCCTGCACCAATGATGGCGTCGCCGATATAAGTGAGATGATTGGCTTTTGCACCTTTTCCAAGTTTGGCTTGCTTGATTTCGACGTAGTTGCCCACATGGGCATTTTCACCGATTTCCGCACCGGGGCGCAATCTTGCGAAGGGGCCAATGCGGGCACCCTTGCTGATGACGGCACCTTCGATGTGGGAGGACGCGAGGATTTCGACATCATCACCAATGGTAACACCCGGACCGAAGACGACGTTGGGTTCAATGATCACATCTCTGCCAATTTGCGTGTCAGCGCAGAAATACACTGAGTCCGGAGACCGGAGCGTTGCGCCGTCCAGCATGGCCTTGCGGCGCAAACGGCGTTGGAATTCGGCTTCGATGCCAGAGAGTTGCAGACGGTCATTGACGCCAGCGACTTCATCTTCATCGCAGAGCGCCAGTGCACAAGCGTGTCCAGATTTGGCCATTAACGCAACAACGTCAGTCAGATAAAATTCACCTTGGGCGTTCGCCGGGGTGAGCTGTTTTAGAATGGGCCACAGATGATTTGCTGGAATGGCAATGATGCCTGAATTGCACAAGGTAATGGCGCGTTCGGATTCAGTTGCATCTTTCTGTTCGCGGATCGCTGTGACAGTTGTACCTTGGCTGGCAAGTCGACCATAGCCAAATGGATTTGACGCATTGAACCCGAGCACTGCCATGCTGTGCGCCGCATCAAGTTTAGCGAGAAGCCTACGTAAAGTAGCTGGTTGGACCAGCGGTACGTCACCATAAAGTACCAGTACAACACCACTAAAACCAAGAAGTGCTGCCTCGGCCATCATAACCGCGTGACCTGTGCCTTTTCGTTCTGACTGTTCTGCGAACAGACAGGCGGGCAGAACCCGCGACGATTCCTTTTTTAGGTTATCCTGACCGGGACCGTGCACAACCACGACTTTTTCTGCGTCAACTGCCTTTGCCGCGTGCAGAACATGGCTCAACAAACTGCGGCCTGCGGCTTTATGGAGCACCTTGGGAATGTCCGACTTCATGCGCGTGCCCATGCCCGCCGCCAAAACCACAACCGCCAGTTCCGTCATGATACCCCGTGTTTTCCCGCTCTCGTCAGAATTCGCATAGCATTATGGTCGTGTTAAGAGAGTTAATTGCGGCAATTTGCGGTCTATTGAAAGCCTTGACCCCTGAGACAGCGCCGACTAAGAGGCTGCTTCCAACGGACTCATATTGGTCCGGCGTGGGCCCATAGCTCAGCGGTAGAGCATCTGACTTTTAATCAGAGGGTCGTGGGTTCGAATCCCGCTGGGCTCACCAATCTTTTCAGGCTTGCAATGCCTTCGTCACAATCCGCGCGAAAAACTCTGTTCCCTTTTGCAACAGTTCATCATTGAAATCATAGCCGGGGTCGTGCAGGCTTTTGCTTGGGCCATTGCCGATGCCGAAGAAACAGCCCGGCACCTCTTCCAGCATGAATGCGAAATCTTCCGAGAACATGATGGGACCTTTGAGGTCTATAAGTTCAGGGGTCTGGCCGATGCTTATTGCAGCATCGCGCACCAAGTCCGTAGCAGAGACGTCGTTGATGCCGACAGGGTAGACAATACAATCCCCATAGTCGATGTGT
Organism: Hyphomicrobiales bacterium; assembly: GCA_031376985.1. GTDB lineage: Bacteria > Pseudomonadota > Alphaproteobacteria > Rhizobiales > Aestuariivirgaceae > Aestuariivirga. Next base: position 3,981 of record JANMEM010000439.1, on the reverse strand, counting down.
CCGGTGCAGCCGAATGTTGCCGAGCTACCGTTGATGATTTCTTCAATGCGCTTCAGCAAGATATCGCGCGAAAGCTTTGCGGTGGTGCGCAGGCCACATTTCATGGTGACAGTTTCAGGTATCGCCGTGGCCAGTTGACCGCCGTGGATAGAGCCTACTGTCAATACCGCAGGGTCCAATGCGTCATTGTTGCGGGAGATGGCAGTTTGCAGCGCCATGACCATTGCTGATGCGGCAATGATCGGATCTGCTGCAAGATGGGGCAAGGCTCCATGTCCTGCGATACCTTTGACGGTGATGTTGATGATGTCGACTGCAGCTGTGATGGCTCCTGCCTTTACCAGCACTTGGCCCACAGGTGTTCCCGGCATGTTGTGAAGTGCAAAAATCTGATCAACGGGGAAACGTTTGAACAGGCCTTCGTCAATCATCCGGCGGGCCCCGCTGATGTCCTCTTCGGCCGGCTGGAAGATGAGGTGGACGGTGCCGTTGAAGGCTTTGGTTTCGGCTAAATACCGGGCGAGGCCGAGCAGCATGGTGGTGTGGCCGTCGTGGCCGCAGGCGTGCATTTTTCCAGATGTTCTGGATGCGTAAGGCAGGCCTGTGGTTTCTGGGATGGGCAGTGCATCCATATCAGCGCGAAAGGCAATGGCGCGGTTGCCCTCCCCCGCTGTAAGTGAGCCCACTACGCCTGTGCCAGCAATGCCAGTTGTCACGTTGAAACCAAGCCTGTTCAACTCATGGGCAACAATTGCGCTGGTGCGATGTTCTTCGAAGCAAAGCTCCGGATTCTCATGCAGATCGTGGCGGATGGCGATGAGATAGTCCTGGATGCCCGCAATATGTTTCGCGATTGCATCCATCAACGACGCACCGGAACTTGCAGTTCGAGATGGTTGAATACCCGCGTAATGATGAAGGTCAGTGTCATGTAAACCAGCATGACCATGATCAGCGGTGGGTAAATGATATAGGTTTCCTGTCTCACTTTATCGGCGACGCTGAATACGTCCGTCACAGTCACCAGTGCAGCGAGTGGCGTGGCCTTTAACGTCAAAATGGTTTCGCCACCTAAAGCCGGCAAGGCATTGCGGAGCGCACGCGGCAACCACACCCGACGCAAGACCTTGAATGGAGACATGCCATAGGCGCGGGCGGCTTCCAGTTCGCCTTTAGGAACGGATAAAAATGCGCCCCGTAAAACTTCGCCCAAATAACCTGCCTCGTTCAAGGCGAAGGCAACAATGGCGTAATAATAGCCTTCGCGCAGAATTGGCCAGAAGAAGCTTTGCCGCAGTTCAGGATAGCTCGAAAAAATGCTGCCCAATCCGTAGTAAAAAAGATAGAGCTGGATAAGAAGCGGAGTACCCCGCATGAATGTGCAATAGCCACGTGCCATGGACGAAAGCCATTTGGGTCCAGTAACTTGCGCCAGAGCCAGAGGTATCGCCAATAACAATCCGAAGATCATCGTAAATACAACCAGTTGCAGCGTGATGAAAATCGCACCCGGTAGCATGGGCAAATATTTGGGAAGCCATGACCAATCCATGCTGTTCTCACGCCAGTTTGGGTTGGCCGCGGCGAACGTAGCGTTCAAGCCGTTGCAGGAAATAATTGGAGACCAGAGTCATGCTCAAATAGATCATCAACGATATGAAATAGAACATGAAATAGCGTTTGGTGAAGCCGGCTGCGGCCCGTGTTGTTCCGCCCAATTCAGCGCTGGCACCGGTGACCATGATCAACGTGGTATCCTTGATAACGGACAGCCAGAGATTGGCAAGGCCCGGAATTGCATTGGGCAGCATGGCAGGGAAAATGATGCGGTTGAAGGTTTGAAATGGCGACATGCCGTAGGCCTTTGCCGCTTCAATTTGCCCAGTGGGAATGGCTTGAATGGCACCGCGCAGCACTTCGGTCGAATAGGCGCCTTGTACAAAGCCAAGCACCAGAACAGCTGCAACGGAGCCATTCACATTGACGGGACCGTAACCCACCAATTCACCAATGGTGCTGATGCCACGTGTGCCCGCGAAGAACAGGAACAGGATCAGAACCAGTTCAGGCACCGAGCGGATGACGGTTGTATAGAAGTTCGCAACGAGGCGGGAAATCGGCCCGCCGTAAAGCTTTGCCATGGCTCCGATTTGGCCAAGGAACAGGCCAAGTATGAAAGCAGCGGCTGCAATATAAAGTGTAACAAAGGCACCGCGCAGAAGCTCGTCGGCAAAGCCGGTTTTCCCGAATGTCAAAACTTCTGGGATCATGCTGAACCGCCCGAAAAAAACGGCCACCCCAAAAGGTGGCCGTCGTTGGTATTATGGTTTCGGCGGCAGCGTTAGCTGGCCATCGAGTTTGTATTTTGTAGTCAACATTTCGAACGTGCCGTTGGCTGCGAGGGCCTTGATGGCGGCGTTCATCTTGTCTTTCAGTGCCGTGTCTTCCTTGCGCAGGCCAACGCCTACGCCAGGGCCCAAAACTGCAACATCAATTGGCACTGCACCGTAAATTTCGCAGCATGCGCCGTCGGTTCCCCCAAGGAATGCACCCAAGGTTACGCCGTCAGCTTGCACATAGTCCAATCGACCGGCTGCAAGATCGGCATTGGCTTCATCCTGACCCTTGTAGGCCTTGATGGTGGCGCCAGCTGGTGTGAAATATTTTTCTGCATAATTGGCATGGGTGGTGGAAGCCTGCACGCCGATGGTTTTGCCTTTGAACGCTTCAGGGGCAATGTTGTGGTCGCCGCCTTTGGGTCCGATGACAACCGAAGCTGAGTTGTAATACATATCGGAGAAGTCGATCTGCTTCTTGCGTTCGTCGCTGATCGACATCGAGCCAAAAATGCCGTCCATTTTCTTTTCGAGAAGCGCTGGAATGATACCGTCCCAGGCAATGGGGATCAGTGTGCATTTTTCTTTCATCTCGGCGCACAAGGCTTGCAATAGGTCATATTCCCAGCCCTCCCACTCACCAGCAGCATTCATCGACGTGAAGGGCGGATAAGGTGCGGCATCGGTGGCGAACACGAGGTCAGCCTTGGCGGTGGAACTTACAGCAGCCAAAGCGGCGGCGGCGAGCAATAGAGTCTTAAATTTGGTCATAGGTGGAAAACCCCTGGTTGATTATTTTCTCTTGTTGTCCGCCTCGGGCACTAATGTATGCCAGAGACGAATTGTTTGCAGCGCTCTGAATTAGGCGCTCCGAAAACCTGTTTGGGTGGACCCTCTTCCTCGATCGTGCCTTTGTGCAAATAGATGACATGGGAAGACACATCGCGGGCGAATTTCATTTCATGGGTGACCAAAATCATGGTGCGACCTTCATCTGCCAAACTGCGAATGACTTTCAACACTTCGCCTACCAATTCCGGGTCGAGTGCGGAAGTTGGCTCGTCAAACAGCATCACTTTTGGCTCCATGGCCAAGGCCCGCGCTATGGCCGCCCGCTGTTGTTGCCCCCCAGACAAAAATGCCGGATATTGGTCTTTCTTTTCGTAAAGGCCAACGCGGTGAAGCAATTTTTCTGCCCGCTCGATGGCTTCTGCCTTCGGCACTTTAAGCACATGCACCGGAGCTTCAATTACGTTTTGCAATATTGTCATGTGCTGCCAAAGGTTGAAGCTCTGAAACACCATTCCGAGTTGGGCGCGTATACGCTCCACCTGACGATTATCGGCAGGTTGCATGTTCCCATCACGACCGGCTTTCAGTGAAATTTCCTCACCGTTGACGATAATCTGGCCACGGGTGGGCATTTCGAGAAAGTTGATACATCGCAAAAACGTGCTCTTCCCGGAGCCTGACGCGCCAATCATTGATACGACATCGCCCTCGCGCGCGGTCAAGGACACACCCTTTAAAACCTCCAGAGGTCCAAACGATTTGTGCAAGTCGTTGACCACAACGGCCTTCGGCTTGTCTGTTCTTTGCTGTTGCGCTTTTTCGCTCAACATGACCCCCGGTTATTTTCTTTTTT
>JANMEM010000435.1:0-2464 GCA_031376985.1 Hyphomicrobiales bacterium | reverse complement strand
TCCGGTCCCGCAGGTGGTGCCATTCTCGCCTCCCGCATGGCCGAAAGTTTAAAGCTGAAAGACGTGCTGTCCTTCGACATGGGCGGCACCACGGCGAAAATCTGTCTGCTGAAAAACTACGAACCCGAACGCGCCCACCGGTTTGAAATCGCACGGGCCTATAAGGACATGAAGGGCTCAGGTATTCCCGTCCGCATTCCCGTTATTGAAATGGTGGAAATCGGCGCAGGCGGCGGCTCCATTGCCCGCGTCGATAAACTGCAGCGCATCATCGTGGGGCCAGACAGCGCAGGCTCCAACCCCGGCCCCGTATGTTACGGACGTGGCGGCACGGAACCTGCTATTACTGATGCCAATGTGGTGCTGGGCAAAATTGATCCGGCGTTTTTTGCAGGCGGTAAAATAGCATTGAACGCCGATGCCGCAAAAGCCGCGCTTCAAAAAAACATCGGCGACAAACTGGGCCTGAAAGATTTCTGGTCTGCCGCTGGTGTGGCTGAAATCGTCGATGAAAATATGGCCAACGCCGCCCGTGTGCATGCCATTGAACTGGGGCGTGATATTGCGGCCTGCACCATGATCGCCTTTGGCGGCGGCGCACCACTGCATGCCACGCGATTGGCTGAAAAAACGGGGATCAGGCGCATCGTTGTGCCCGTGGGTGCGGGTGTGGGATCGGCAATCGGCTTTTTGCAAGCGCCAATCTCGTTTGAAATCACCAAGAGCAGCGTGCAGGGATTGGATGTGTTCGATGCAGCTTCGGTCAACGCCTTGCTGAAGCAGATGACCAAGGACGCAACGGCTGAGGTTACACCTGCAATTGGTCGTAAAAAACCAACCATCTCCATCGTTGCCGATTGCCGCTACGTCGGTCAGGGTCATGAAATCCGCGTGGCCATACCCCTCCGTACACTGACGAAAAAAGACGGCCCCATTTTGAAGACTGCTTTTGAAAGGGCCTATGCCTCCGTCTATGGCCTCACCATTCCGGGCCAACCCGCCGAAGCCATGACATGGTCGGTCACGGTTTCGGGTCCGGTGCCAGCCATTGCAAAGCCAGTAAAATCAAAAGGCACCAGCAAGCCCAAGGCTTTGCGTAAACTGAAACTGTTCGACGCAAGATTGGGAAAACAGGTGCAGGCTCCGGTCTATTGGCGCTTTGATTTACCCCCCGGTACAAAACTCAAAGGCCCCGCCATCATTGCAGAACACGAAACCTCCACCATCGTCGGGTCAGCATTCACGTTGCGCGTAGACGCTTTCCGCAATCTGATTTTGGAGCGTTGAGATGACTAAATCCGCCCTCGATGCCATTCGCACACAAGTCATGTGGAACCGGCTTGTCGCCGTTGTCGAAGAACAGGCACAATCGCTGCTTCGTACCGCTTTCGGCACAATCACCCGTGAGGCCGGCGATTTGTCGGCTGGCGTTTACAATGTCGAAGGCCACATGATCGCGCAAGCCATGACCGGAACTCCGGGCCATGTGAACACCATGGCCACCGCTGTTGCGCATTTCTTAGAAAAATATCCGCCATCAAGGATGAAGCCCGGTGATGTTTACATCACCAATGACCCGTGGCTTGGCACCGGACATTTGTTCGACTATGTCATGCTCACACCCGTGTTTCTCAAAACCAGACTGGTCGCATTCTTCGCCTCCACCTGCCACGTCATTGATGTGGGTGGCGTCGGCATGACGGCGAAGGCCAACTCTTCTTTTGAGGAAGGCACACTCGTGCCGCACCTGCCAATCCGCCGTCAGGGCAAACTCAATGAAGACCTGATCTCGGTCATTCTCGCCAATTCGCGCTACCCCATCGAAGTGCGCGGCGATTTATTGTCATTGATCTCCGCCAATGATACGGGTGCAAAACGCCTCGTCGACATGATGACGGAATTCAAACTCACATCACTCGAACCTCTGGCCAAACATATCCTGACGACATCGGAAAAAGCCGCCCGCGCCGCCATTCGCGAAGTGCCGGAAGGTGAGTGGTCTTACGAAATGCCGCTGGATGGCTATGAAAAGCCACTGCTGGTGAAATGCAAGCTGACGATAGAGAATGGCAAGGTATTGCTCGACTACACAGGCACCTCCCCAGCGTCACTTTACGGCATCAACTCCCCCCGCACCTATTCACTGGCCTATTCAGTGTTCGCGTTGAAAGCCGTTATCGCGCCCCATGTGCCCAATAACATTGGCTCACTTTCGGTCTTCGACATGATCACTGAAGCGGGTTCTTGCGTGGACCCCATTCGCCCCTCGCCTGTAACTGCGCGACATGTGCTCGGGCAACAACTGGCCGATTGCGTGTTCGGCTGCCTCGCACAAGCCTTGCCCGGACAGGTGCAGGCCGAAAGTGCCGGTGCCATCTGGATCCTCTCACTTTCATCCGCCCACGGACAAGTTTCAGCAAACGAAACCAGAGACGCAACACCCTTCGGCGTGATCTCCATTGGA
>JANMEM010000396.1:0-3844 GCA_031376985.1 Hyphomicrobiales bacterium | reverse complement strand
CGCCAGTGCAGCTTCCACATCAGCCTTCGCTCCCGCCAGATTGCCGATCTTGAAGCGGTAAGTCGCCCGTACCACAAACACCTCCGCCACATTGGGCGAGGCTTTGATCGCCGCTTCAAAATCCTTGAAAGCACCATCCGGGTTTTTCAATTCCATATGGGCTTCACCCCGCCGCAGATAGGCCAAACCGAATGCAGGGTCAGCAATGATGGCCGTGGTAAAATCCGCCATTGCCTTTTGGGTTTCACCCATCTTCAACAAAATCCGCCCGCGCCCATAGGCGGCCTGGGCCTGATCCGGATCAAGTTTCAACGCTGAGTCGAAATAGGTCATGGCCGCAGGCACATCCATGCGCACCATCGCATTCTGACCCTTTTTCACCAGATCATCGGCCTCCGAGGCAACCGCCACAGTTTGAATGCAGAACAACAAGCCGAGTGCAGTCAACAGCGCCATGCGCCGCAAATTGTATTTCATTTATCATCTCTCTTTTCCGTCATTCCGGCGAAGGCCGGAATCCCGCTAGCCGCCAGCTTAAATCGTGGTGAGCTGGATTCCGGCCTTCGCCGGAATGACGGGTGAGAGATTTGCCATTCGTCCCCCACCCTATCCGCCCAAAACATGTCAGACAAGCGTGTTCGCGTGATTGACCGTGCCGACAGGAACAGGCAGCACGTGGCATGTTTCATAACAACCCTAAAGCCCTGTTCGCTCTCATCTACACCGTCATCGTCTGGGGCATCACGCCTGTCATGGCGCGCAGTGCGGCAGTGGCCTTGGGTGGCTATGATTTTCTGGTGATCCGCATGGCCATTTCCGGCCTCATCTTCGCGGGCCTTCTGGCCGCCTTTTCCAGTTTCCATGTAGAACGGCAGGACTGGCCACGACTGGCCCTGATCAGCTTCATTGGCACCTTCGGCTATTTTGCATTTTCCAGTTTTGGCTTTGCCCATGCACCGGCGGGCATTGGCACCCTGATCATGTCAACCCAACCCATGTTGATTGCCATACTGGCCTGGGCCGTGGGCGTGGATCGTCTGGGCCGTCTGACCATTATCGGTTTGATTGTGTCCTTTGCGGGTTCAGCCCTGCTGGTGTGGGGCGATGATATTTCAGCCGGCACAGTCTCCCGCTACGACCTGCTTCTGGGCTGCGGCTGCATTCTGGCGGCCAGTGTGGGCTGGTCGGTTTATGTCGTGTTTTCAAAGCCGCTCATCCTCAAATATGGCCCCCTGAAAGTAACAGGTCTTGCCAATATTCTTGCGGCTCTGCCAACGCTGGCCTTGCTGCGGCCCGACATGGGCCACGCGCTGGTCAACTTGCCGTCCAACGCCGTGTGGGCACTTGTCATGCTTTTCACCGTCGGCACCTCCAGTGTCATCAGCTGGAACTATGCAGCAGGCCATGCCAGGCCATCGCTTCTTGGCATGTCGCTTTATGTGATGCCGGTCATTGCAGTGTTTTCCGGTTGGTTGCTGCTCGGTGAACCCTTCACCACGCAGATCATGGTCGCCGCTGCAATCATTCTGGCAGGGGTCGCCATTTCACAGGCCAATACTTTTCGCTATAAGGTGACAGAGGTGCACACATGACAACAGCGACCCCAGCCCGCTCCATTCCCTGGTATTATGTGCCCATGGTGGTGCTGGTGGCAGGCTGCCTTGTCGCCATCGTCAACTTCGGTGTGCGCTCCACTTTCGGGCAATTCACATTGCCTATTTCCGAAGCCCACGGCTGGCCGCGCGAAACCTATTCACTCGCCATTGCCATCCAGAACCTGCTCTGGGGCATTGCAACACCCATCGCGGGCATGCTGGCGGATCGCTATGGTTCGGCCCGCGTGTTGATTGTGGGTGCCGTGATTTACGCGCTTGGCATTGTCGGCATGACCTACTCAGATTTGCCAGTCCTATTTCATTTTACAGCTGGTATATTGGTTGGGGTCGGCGTGGCGCTGTCTTCCTTCAGCATCGTCATGGCGGCCTTGGGCCGCATTGTGCCACCGGAAAAACGCTCGTGGGCCTTTGGCTTGGCTACGGCGTCAGGCTCTCTCGGCCAGTTTATTTTCTCGCCACTCGTCGGTGCCATGATTGCGGCCTATGGCTGGCAATCAGCCCTGCTGGCCCTTGCCGCCTCTTCGCTTCTGATCATTCCCTTTGCGCTGCCGCTGATGGTGCAGAACACCAGTTCAAGCAAAGCAGTGAAGGGTGAAACCGAACTTTCAATGACCGAAGCCATCAGCAAGGCGTTTGGCCATGGTTCTTATTTGTTGCTGGTCGCGGGCTTCTTTGTCTGCGGTTTCCAGCTTGCCTTTGTCACCGTGCATCTGCCGCCCTATCTGGCCGAGCACGGCCTGTCGAAGGAATTCGCCGGCATTGCCATGAGTCTGATTGGTCTCTTCAATGTGGTGGGTTCCTATTCGGCAGGCATCATCGGTGGACGCGGACGAAAGCGTTTTCCGCTCAGCGCCATCTACATTCTGCGGTCAATTGCCATCGTCGCCTTCATCATGCTGCCCATAACCCAGACCAGCACACTGATATTTACAGCCGTACTGGGATTTCTGTGGCTCTCCACCATTCCCTTCACCATGGGCCTCGTCATCGTCATGTTCGGCACCCGCTACATGGCAACACTCTACGGCTTCGTATTCCTGTCGCATCAGGTGGGATCATTCCTCGGCGTGTGGCTGGGCGGCAAATTATATGACGTGTACGGATCATATGACATTGTCTGGTGGATGTGTATCGGGCTTGGCGTGTTTGCAGCACTGGTCAATCTGCCCATCAAGGAAAAGCCAGCCGAATCCTTTGCGGTGGCGTGATGCGCTGGCAAAACTGTCACCTCACGAAAGGCCCCCATCGGCCTTCGGCCACTTCCCCAACAGAGTTGGGGAAGGCATGGTGCTACAACTTCCTTCAACGTCATAAAGGGCGGTCTGGCAACGAATCCTTCCCCAATTTATTGGGGAAGTGCCCGAAGGGCGATGGGGGCCTTGGGTAACAAATGAACTGGCCCGGACATCGTTTTGCACTCACAGTTTTTGCCAGTGTCATCGTGTTATGGCTCATCGCAATGTTCGCCATCATGCGTGATGCGGCACTCGCCCCTGACGCACAAGGCATTATGCTGGTGGTCTTCGAACCTGGCACCAAAGATGATATCGCCTTCGCCGCAATCACAAGGGCAGAAGCCAAACCCATCCGCAAAACCGCATTCGGATTTATCTGGGTGGTGGACGGTAACGCGGGGAAATTGAAGGCAGAGGGCGCGTTGGGCAGCTATCGCAACTTGCCAATCAGTTCTGAAATTGCAGGCTGCGTCGCAGTGGCTGATGCTAAGGTCGCAGCGGCTTTTGGACTTTAACCGACATTCACGATTGGATGATCATTCCGTACTTCATTGTTGACCAATAGTTGAACGAAGGAAAAGTAAATTAAGTATCCGCTCAACTCTGTGCAAGCTGTTGTGTTACTGATCTTAGTTCAGTTTCAAATTCAGATTTTACTCGTCTCAATTCGCCGATTGAATGTTCTTTAAGGCTAAAAAATCGACGATAGTCTTGCTTTAATTCATCATTTATTTGGGGCAATTCTCCGAGATAGTGATGAGGATTGCGATTGTATTCGTCGTAGCGTTCCAAATCCACTTGGATGTCTCCGCAATCAAGCAGTAGAGTGCGTTGGGCCTGTTTTACCATCCCTACAAACAAGTCAGTTGGCCAACGGTGTGATCGACCATCCCGCACTGCCTTCAAGCTGAAGTCTTTATCGTGTGCGATTTTATGCAAATCGGCCCAATGAGCTTCTACTGAATCGATCGCTCCTTGAATTTTCGGCAATAT
>JANMEM010000376.1:0-2793 GCA_031376985.1 Hyphomicrobiales bacterium | reverse complement strand
TTACCATCAACACGCTGACGCTGCTGGCCTTTGTGCTGGCCATCGGGCTGGTGGTGGATGATGCCATCGTGATGCTGGAAAACATCTACCGCAATATTGAAGACGGCATGGAGCCTTTCGCAGCGTCCATAAAAGGTGCGCGGGAAATCGGTTTTGCCATTGTGGCCATGACGCTGACACTGGCTGCTGTTTATGCGCCCATTGCCTTTACACCGGGACGCACCGGGCGGCTGTTCCTCGAGTTTGCCATAACGCTTGCAGGTGCCGTTGTGGTGTCAGGCTTTGTGGCCCTGTCGCTGACTCCCATGCTGAGTTCAAAATTGTTGCGCCACCAGGAAAAATCCAATGTGGTGGTCCGCACAATCGAACGGGTGCTGGCGGGACTTGAAAATGGTTATCGCCGGAGCTTGCAGGCGGTGATTGCGGTGCGCTGGATGGTCATGCTTGTGGCTCTGCTCGTGGCCGGGGGTGGTGCTTACCTCTTCACGCAGATCAAATCTGAACTGTCACCGACGGAAGACCGTGGCACTGTGATGGTTTCGGCTTCGGCCCCTGAAGGTTCAAGCTATGGCTATACAAGCCGCTATGCTGACGACATTGAAAAAATCCTGCAAGGTGTGCCGGAGCTTCGCTCTTACCTCATGATCGTTGGTGCAGGCGATGTGACGCGCGTCATGTCTTTTGCCCGCATGCAGGATTGGTCGGAGCGGGAGAAAAGCCAGCAAATGGTCGTGCAGCAGATTTCACCAAAGCTGCGTGCCATTCCCGGTGTGCAGGCGTCGGCGTCCAATCCGCCGTCGCTCGGCGGGCGCGGTTTTGGCAAACCCTTCCAGTTCGTATTGCAATCATCGTCGTCCTATGAAGACCTGAACACTGTGGCGCGCAAACTGATTGGCGAACTTTCCGACAATCCGGGCTTTGCCGATCTCGACACAGACCTTCGCCTCAACAAGCCGCAGATCGAGATCAACATTGACCGTGTGCGGGCGGCGGATGCCGGGCTAGATATTTCCGTGATCGGGCGCACACTTGAAACGCTGTTGAGCGGGCGCAACGTAACGCGCTTTGAAATTGATGGTCAGCAATATGACGTGACGGTGGCCCTGCCCCTAGCTGACCGCAGCTCGCCTGACATTCTGTCAAAGATCTATGTACGCTCCAGCAGTGGCACGATGGTGCAATTGTCCAGCGTGGTCAGCTTCAAGGAAACTGTGGCTCCCCGAGAATTGAAGCGCTTCAACCAGTTGCGCGCCGTGACTATTGAAGCAAACCTGACACCGGGCTTTGCGCTTGGTGACGCAATCACGGCCATCAACGCAGCGGCGGGCAAAGTGCTGCCTGACAATGTGGTGAGTGATCTTACAGGCCAAGCCCGCGAATTCCGGGATTCGAGTTCAAACCTTGCCTTCATCTTTCTGCTGGCGCTGGCGTTTATTTATCTGGTGCTGGCCGCACAGTTTGAAAGTTTCCGCGACCCTTTCATGATCATGCTGAGTGTGCCGCTGTCGATTACAGGTGCTTTGTTGGCATTGTGGCTGAGTGGCGGAACATTGAATGTCTATTCGCAGATTGGCCTTGTCACGCTGATCGGGCTTATTACCAAACACGGCATTCTGATTGTCGAATTCGGCAACCGCTTGCAGGAAAAGGGCGTTGAACGCAGTGCCGCCGTGGTGGATGCCGCTGTGCTGCGCTTGCGGCCCATATTGATGACGACAGCTGCCATGGTGCTGGGAGCCGTGCCGCTGGTGCTGGCGCATGGTGCTGGTGCCGAAAGCCGCATGCAGATCGGCTGGGTGATCGTCGGCGGCATGAGCTTTGGCACGTTGCTGACGCTTTATGTTGTGCCAAGTGTCTATGCCATCATGGGACGAAAGCACATTGATGTGCAGGCCGCAGAAGCGCCGCCGGTTGTTGTCAAACTGGCGGCGGAGTGATCAGCGGGCCGCCCAGAGCAAGCCGCGCTCCAACATGGTTTTCATTTCTGGAACTGCGAATTCATCCGCGGTGTGGCCCAATGCGGAATAGAACACGCGGCCCTTGCCATAGATCTTTTTCCATACCACGGGCATGGTCACACCCTTGATCCAGTCACAATGGGTGCCGTCAAATGTGGTGGTGGCCAGCACTTCGTTTTGCGGGTCGAAGTGCATGTAATATTGTTCGGAGCGGTAGGCAAAACTTTTGATGCCCTGCATGACCGGGTCATCGGGTTTGGTTACGTCCACGCGGTAGTCGATGATGTTTCCGGGATGGCTCACCCATTGGCCGCCTGTCATGAATTGGTATTCGGTTTCATTGCGGAAGGCGTCACACATCTGGCCGTGCATGCCACCAAGACCCACGCCACCGCGCACGGCAGCGCAAAGGTTCTCGACTTCAGGTTTTTCGATTGTGGACATGGTGATCATTGGCACAATCAAGTTCAAGTCATGGATCGCGGGATCGGCAAAGGCCTTTGTGCCGTCTTCAACACGCACGGCAAAGCCATTGGCTGCCAACATGTCCCGCACGATCATGGCTGAACGTTCCGGTGTGTGGCCTTCCCAGCCGCCCCAGCAGATGAGGGCTCGTTTTTGTGTCATGTGATTTCTCCCGATGTGGGGACATAATTGACTGGAAGTGACGGGAAGTGCAACCCGGCTTCACGCATGACACAGGTTGCGGCGATGGAGCAGGAAAGCGCGTTCCTGCGGATTGCGGGTTAACGAGAGCGCGTGGTCATAGGCGGCAATGGTACCCGGGGATTGGAGACGCCTGAGCACGTCGGCCTTGAGGGCGTGGAAGGGTTGA
>JANMEM010000301.1:0-20503 GCA_031376985.1 Hyphomicrobiales bacterium | reverse complement strand
AGATTCCGGCGGGCGATCATCCTGTGGTGTTCTCGGCCCATGGTGTGCCGAAGGCCATTCCGGCGGAGGCTGAGCGGCGGAAAATGTTTCAGTTGGATGCCACCTGCCCGCTTGTGACCAAGGTGCATATGGAGGCCATGCGCCACCACAACCAAGGGCTTGAGATTGTTTTGATCGGGCACAAGAACCACCCGGAAGTGGTGGGCACCATGGGGCAATTGCCTGTGGGGGCGATGACATTAATTGAGACGATTGAGGATGCTGAGGCGTTGCAGGTGCGGGATGAAAGCAAACTCGCTTATGTGACGCAGACCACGCTTTCCGTTGATGATACGGCGGATGTGATTGCGGTTTTGCGGCGGCGGTTTCCGGCGATTACCGGGCCGTTCAAGGAAGATATTTGTTATGCCACCACCAACCGTCAGGACGCGGTGAAATCCATTGCCGGGCAGATTGACATGTTGCTGGTTGTGGGTGCTCCGAATTCATCAAACTCCATGCGGCTGGTGGAAGTGGGGATCAAAAGTGGTTGCCCGCGTGGGGAACTGGTGCAGCGGGCAGCGGATCTGGATTGGTCGATGTTGCAGGGCTTGAAGACCATTGGCTTGACGGCGGGTGCATCGGCACCGGAAGTTTTAGTGAATGAGATCATTGACGCATTCCGGGCACATTATGATGTGACGGTGGAACAGGTTGTGTTGCGCGAGGAAAACGTGTCGTTCAAACTGCCGCGTGAATTGCGCGAAACGCAACCTGTTGCATGAAAGTTGTCATTCACACTGATGGGGCCTGTTCCGGCAATCCTGGCCCCGGTGGCTGGGGGGCTATTCTTGACTGCAATGGTACACGCAAGGAAATATGTGGAGGTGCTGCAAACACCACCAACAACCGCATGGAAATGCAGGCCGCCGTTGAAGCCCTCAACGCATTGACGCGACCCTGCGACGTAGAGATGCATGTTGATTCACAATATGTGAAGGACGGCATCACCAAATGGATTCACGGTTGGAAGAAAAACGGCTGGAAAACCGCAGACAAAAAGCCTGTCAAAAACACTGAGCTTTGGCAGGCTCTGGACGATGCCATCAAACGGCATAGCATTTCATGGCACTGGGTAAAAGGCCATGTCGGGCATGTTGACAATGAACGCGCCGATGAGCTGGCCCGCCAAGGCATGGAGCTGTTTAAAGCTGCTCCAAAATCGTCTCGGCCCCTGACACGTTGACGCCGCTCTTGTCTTCAACATTCAGGGTTTTCACAACACCGTCGTCGACAATCATCGAATAGCGTTTCGAGCGTTCACCCATGCCTGCAACGGCAAGATCAAATGCCAGGCCGCAGGCTTTGGCAAATTCAGCATTGCCATCGGCCAACATCATGATTTTGCCTTCAGCGCCGGAATGTTTTGCCCATGCCGTCATCACGTGCACGTCATTCACCGACGTGCAGGCAATGGTGTCCACGCCCTTGGCCTTGATCGCGTCCAAGTGGGTGATGAAGCCCGGCATGTGGTTCATGGAGCATGTGGGCGTGAAGGCACCTGGCACTGCGAACAACACAACCTTGCGGCCTGCAAATACGACATCGGTAGAAAGCTTTTGCTGACCATCGGCGGTCATGGTGTTGAATTCGACTTGAGGCAGATGATCGCCAACTTTAATGGTCATGGAATTTTCCTGATGAATTGAAAGGGCGGTTTAGACCACCGTTACAACCTGCTCAAGGGCCTTCCAGCGCGTCTGGATGGTGATACGCAATGGCGTATCACGCAGTTCATCCAGGGTTTTGGCACCGCTCACATCCATGCGCACAAGGCCGCGCATCAACATCGGGTTGCCGAAATAATGCAGCGGATTTCCCTCGACAAAGATTTCCGTAATGGCTTCAGTCGTGTCCAACAAAAGCACCGGCTTGCCATCACGCATCTCAACCACTGCCTTCGCTACCGGACCATTGTATGTCAACGTTGGCACTTTGGCTTGCCATTCACTGATCAGCGCCTGATCAGGCGCGGCGGCTGCTTTTGGATCAAACATCACTTCGTCATCAAAGGGGGCCGGAATGCAGACCTCGTCGCACACGCCGAAGAATGCCTTCAGCGACAGTTTTATGGGTTGAGAGGCATTTTGCGGCGAAACCGCAATCGGGAAGACGACAGAATCCTTGTAGCCAATTGTTGTACCCTGCTCATAGACGATGCGGTGCGGCACAGGATAATCAATTCGGCTTGATTTGAGGTTTGCCCCCGAAAGTTCCAATGACGGCGCAATGCCACCATCACCCGGAACGCGCCAATAGGTTTTCCATTTTGGCGCGAGGGTGATTGAAAGCCCGGACCACCACACTGTGCCATCAAAGCCGCCTTTCAACAGTTTTGCCGACCACGGCGGCCCCGCTGCAAAAACAGGCCGAAAACCAGCAAGGGCAAGAGGTGCAAAAAGTAAATGACGTCGCTTCATGGCCATAAAACTATCTGATAAGTTGATCACGTTCCACTCACCTGTGCGTCACACTTGGTGACACCCGAAAAAATTGTTAAACGGCAAGCATGTTCACATCACTCAAAGGCAAACTGCTGATTTCCATGCCCGGCATGACGGATACCACTTTCAACGAAAGTGTGGTGTTTCTGTGTGCCCACTCTGCTGAAGGGGCCATGGGCATTATCATCAACAAGCCCATGCCGGGACTGAATTTCATGGAACTGGCCGACCACCTTGATATGAAACGCACCACGCAGGATGTCATGCAACGTCTGGAGCAGACACCTATTCTCATGGGCGGCCCTGTTGAACAACACCGTGGCTTTGTTCTGCACAGCCCCGACTATGCGCGGGATGACGGCAGTCTCGATGTGAGTTCTGATTTCAAACTCACCGCTACAATTGATATTCTACAGGACATGGCGATGGACCGGGGGCCACTGCAAAAGGTTATTGCACTTGGCTACTCGGGGTGGTCGCCGGGGCAGCTTGAAAATGAAATGCTGCACAATGGCTGGCTGCACTGTGATGCTGATGCGGATCTGGTGTTTTCACCAGACTGGCCATCAAAGCACCGCCGCGCCATGGCCAAGCTCGGCATTGATCCGCGCATGTTGTCGGCGACGGCAGGCCATAGTTAAGCTATTTGCGGCGGGCTGCCATTTTTTTCTTTGATGGTGGCGGGCGGTTGATCACTTTGGCTTTGACTTTTGCTTTCGGTTTTACTTTGGTTGCGGGTTTTTTCGCTTTGACTTTCTTCTTCACCACTTTCGGGTGATAGACCGAGAATATCGAAGGGAGTTCCTCTGGTTCCATATCTTCGATGAATTCGTCTTCCACCTCAAAATCTGCACGCGGGGCCATGGGCGCCTCGCCGATTGCAGGGGCCTCAGACGGTACAAAGGGTTTAAAGGTTTGCGATGTGACGACAGGCAACACGGCCAACAGCCCGTGCACGTCGCGGGCCGCCATGGGGTTGCCCAATGCGAAACCCTGCCCCAATTCGCAACCCAAATTGAGCAGATGTTGCACCTGCTCTTCCTTCTCTATACCCTCGGCCACCACTGTCATTCCAAGGCTGTGTGCCATGCTGATGACTGACTGCAGAATGACGCCACCCCGGCCCTGCAAGCCTTCACCGGCAATAAAACTGCGATCCATTTTCAACGTGTCAAAGGCGAGTTCACGCAGGCTGGCGAGATTGGAAAAACCTGTGCCAAAATCATCGCAGGCTACACCAATGCCAAGATTTCGCAGACGCTGGATCAAATTGCGGGCGCGTTCCGGAAAGCGCATGACAACCGACTCAGTGATTTCAATTTTGATGGCATGTGGCAAAACACCTTCACGGGCGATGATGCTGTTCAAACGGTCCATAAAGCCCGTATCAGAAAGCTGGTCAGCC
Organism: Hyphomicrobiales bacterium; assembly: GCA_031376985.1. GTDB lineage: Bacteria > Pseudomonadota > Alphaproteobacteria > Rhizobiales > Aestuariivirgaceae > Aestuariivirga. The sequence goes on along the minus strand of JANMEM010000301.1, from coordinate 16,615 downwards.
GAGACATTGACCGCCATGAATACAAACCTGTTGCGCGTCAACACGCGTTGCCAAATTCCCATTTGACGCACAGCTTCTGCAAGAACCATATCGCCTATTTCACGGATCATGCCCGCCTGTTCAGCCATGCCGATAAATTCAGACGGTTGCAGCAAGCCCCGCACAGGGTGACGCCAGCGTGCCAATGCCTCAAAACCTGCGACCTCTCTCGTCACCAAGTGCAGGATAGGCTGGTAGTGAACTTCAACCTCATGGCGCTCTATGGCACGACGGAGATCATTTTCGAGCGCTACATTGTCAGCGCGATCATCCGTCAGGTTTTCATGGAAAGTGGCAATGTTGCGCGGGCCTTGGGCTTGTGCTTCGTGCAATGCGGTTTCGGCTTGCTGCTGCAATATGGCAGCGGAGGCGGCTTTTGTGCTGCTCAGCGAAATGCCAATGGATGCTGAAAGGTAGACGTCCTGTGAAAGCACATGAATGGGCTCAGCGAGCTTTGCCAAAATTTCTGCCGCAAGTGCTTCCGCATCACGTCCGTCAATCGTTTCCACATGCATGACAGCAAAACGGCTGCCGGACATGCGGGCGACACTTTCGTCTGACTTCACGCATTCTGAAATGCGTTGACCTGCTGCCAGCAACAATTGATCGCCAAGGTCCGGGCCCAAGCCTTCGTTGAGTATTTTAAAGCGTTCAATGCCGACCAACAGGATGCGGCGGGGAAGTGCCAAGGGCTTGGCAATATCCTGTGCAATCCTGTCCACAAACAGCGCCCGGCTTGGAAGCCCGGTTACGGGATCGTGGATTGATTCATTGATAAGCCTGTCTTCTGTCTGCTTGTTGCGGGTAATATCCGTCAGCGTGCCAATCAACCGTGCTGGAATTCCGCCAGCACCCGGCAAGGCACGGGCGCGTAACGAGAACCAGTGATAAACTCCGGCTGAATCCCGCAAGCGCAGTTCCTGTTCAACAAAGTTGCCGGCTTTTTGCTGCCTGAGATCAAGACATTTGCGATAGGCCATTTCGTCTGCGGGATGCAGCAGGGCCGCAAACCACCGCGTTGCAGCGGTTGAGCGCAGCTTTTCTGCGGCGTGACCCAAGCTGCGCGCAAGTTCGATACCCACATCCAGTTTCGCTTCGTGCGGTTGCCAGTCCCAGAGAAAATGTTGGGCACCGGTCAGTGCCAAGCTGCGGCGGGACGAATCCTGCAAATAGGGCTTCGACAAAAAGCCTTGGGCGAAAGCCAACCGTAACGCCACGAAAGCCAGAATGCTCAAAACCGCAGTCAAACCAGCAAGCATGGCGGAATGCCAAACGGGGGATTGACTGTCGCCAACCACTGCGACCGTTGCAAGAAACACCCACAGCAACAGGGTACTCCAAAACAGCGTTGCATTGTCCATCACCTCAACGTGATTGCGTTTTGACAGCACGGTTGCGATGAAGCCGGCGATGGCCAAAGCGAGAATGGCCCAACGGGCCACTTTGGTTGCATAGTCCGGCATGAAGGCGGCAAAGCCAACCAAACCGACCAACCCGAAGAGCAACAGAAGATATGGTAATTCAGCCCGGAATGACCTCCGATAGAGATTGGTCACCCCCCAGAACAACAATCCCAGGCCCAGCGCCAACAAGCTTTCAACCACGGCCCTGACATGTTGCAATGTCAAATTTGCAGTGCCTTGGGTGAATGACAGCTTGTCCAGATAGCCAGCTTCGAGAGCCATGAACATCAAAGCCGTGAATGCAAAGAATCCGCCCGCCAAAAAGGCCCGATTCGCGCGAATGCCGTAGAGCGATAAAATACCAAGCGCCAACACAAATGCCACAGCCAGCACAGCACCGCGCAGAAAAGCCAACGACGCTTCCCGTTGTGCGAAAGTCGAAACGTCATAAATGCGGACACCGCTTAAAACTGTGCGGCCTTCCAAACCAAGGGTTATGCTTTGAGCGGGGTTCAGCTCGAAGCGATAAGCGTCGGCGGTAGCCGATGTCTGTTGTGCATGTTCCAGTGTGCTTGCCAGCCATTGAACGCTGGTCAGCTGGGATCCGAATGGTTCAACCTTGACGATGCCCGACGCTGCCAAGCGTTGCAAATCCACCGCCAATACATAAGCCCGCTTTGCTGCGCCTGAATTGCGGAATGTATAGACCGTCCAATTGAATTCGGGGCCAAGGCCCTCCCCGCGCAACTCCAAAATGGCGCGGGTTCCATCTGCTTCGCCTGGCACTTCCAACTGAAGATTCCGTCGCTGGGCCGCAACGCGGGTGCCGTGGCTTGACAGCTCAATGGTGTTGACGCCGTCGGGCAAATTTACAAGCTCATCGGCCCGTGCCGCCTTCACGCCAAGGCAAAGAACAAACATCAAAATGATTGCGGCAAAGCTCCCCCAAACCCTGCCATATCGTGTGCCCCGAATCATGCCCTATCGTAGTCGGCATGGCGGCACAGGACTAGCTTTGGTTCGTTATCGCGCATCGCTTTGCTGTTGGCTCAAACCCGCCGTCCCCACAAAATATGATCCTCCCACTTTCCGTTGATTTTCAAATAGCCTTTTGCAAATCCTTCCCGTTCAAAACCAGAACGCGCCAGCAATCGCATTGACGGCATGTTGACCGGCAAACATGCGGCTTCCAGGCGGTTCAGTTCCAACTCAAGTCTGGCGAATTGCACAACCGGTGGAAGCGCGTCCGTCATTACGCCGGTATTGGCGTAGGCGGCTCCTGTCCAATAACCAAGTGTTGCCATTTGCGCGACACCCCGGCGCAGATTGGAAAGGGTGATTGCACCCAGCAGAGTTTTTTCATCACTCGTAAATATGAAAAACGGATAGGCCAAGTCTTCATTTGCGAGCTTCGCATAGTGACTGATGCGCCTGCGGAACGACGACAACATGAACTCGTCGTCTTGCCAGATGGGCTCCCACGGTTCCAGAAAACTGCGGCTGTCCTGTCGAAGACTGCGCCATTGCTCAAAATCGTCCACACGCGGACTGCGCAAAAAGGTTTTCGCACCCCGACAGATATGATCAGGCTTTTGTGCGAGCAGGCCTTGCAGCAAGCCCATGACGCGCCATCAGGACTTGGCGGCGAAACGTGCCGCGATGTCAGAATAGCTGGCAAGCGTTGAAAGCTGGCCCACTGCGCTGAGCGAAGGACGCTTTGATGCGAAAATGTCATGGGCCAGTTCCCGCACGTTTTCGGCTTCGACTGCATCGATGCGTTTGACCAGATGATTGACGCTGGGCACTTCACCAAAGGCAAGATACTGCCGTGCAATCTGGTCTGCACGGGAGGAAGCACTTTCCAAATTCATCACAAGTGAGGTTTTGAGCTGGGCCTTGGCGCGGGCCAATTCCTTTTCCGTGACGGCGCGGCCCATGGACAGCATGACGTCTGCCGTGACATCAATCAATTCGGGCGTGTGGTCTGGCGATGTTGCAGCATAGACGCCGAGTTGGCCCACATCTTCGTAGGAGGTGCCATAGGCAAAGACACTGTAACACAAGCCACGTTTTTCGCGCACTTCCTGGAACAGACGCGAGGACATGCCGCCACCCAACACGCTCGACAAAACTTGCAGCTGGTAAATGCGCGGGTCGCGATAGTTTGGAGCATCAAAACCGAGGACGATGTGGGTTTGGTCCAGTGGCTTTTGCTCAATGCTGGAACCTGATGCGAAAAGCGGGGATTGGCGTTGTGGAGCAGAGCCGCGCTCCACATGGCCGAAAAGTTTTTCGGCTTCCTTGGCGAAGGCTTGATGATCAATGTTGCCGGCGGCACAGACGACAATGCGTGAGGCCCAATAATTGCGATTGCGCCAACCTGCCATTTGATCGCGAGAAAGAGTTTCAATCAGACTGGCTGGCCCCAGAATGGAGCGGCCCAAGGGATGATCACCAAAGCTTGCGGCTTGTGACAGATCGAAAACCAGATCATCAGGCTGGTCTTTTGCCGCCGCGATTTCCTGCAGGATAACGTCGCGTTCGCGTTCCATCTCATCTTCATCAAGCGTTGACTCGAGGAAAATGTCGGAGAGAATATCAATGGCGAGTTGCCAGTCGCTTTTCATCACGCGGGCGTAATATGTGGTGGTTTCCATTCCGGTGGCCGCGTTGATTTCGCCGCCGACGTTTTCAATCTCTTCGGCAATGCCCTGGGCCGTGCGGCGCTTGGTGCCTTTGAAGGCCATATGTTCGAGGAAATGCGCAATGCCGTTTTCTTCCGGCAATTCGTCACGCGCACCGGCTTTCACCCAAATGCCAAGGGCCACGGTTTCAATGTGCGCCATGGCATCGGTGACAACGGTGAGGCCGTTTGCAAGTGTGGTAATTTCGACAGTCATATTCTCTCCCTTTTTCAGCGCTTCTGCTTCTCCAAAATCAGGCTCTTGACGGCCTCTGCGCTGTTGGGGAGCACTGTGAAACTTTCTTCGCGTTCCATCAAGCCTTTTAGCTTTTCAGGCAAAGCGGGGTTAACGCCCGTGGCTTTCATCACGGCATCCGGGAATTTGGCCGGGTGGGCCGTGGCCAGAACAACCATGGGGCTTTCTGCCATATGGTGTTGTGCCACATGAACGCCAACAGCTGTGTGGGGGTCCAGCAATTCGCCCGTTGACGCGAGCATGGCTTTCATGGTGGCTGCGGTTTCAGCTTCGCTGGCGCAGCCTGAATCAAATTCATGGCGGATGGCGGCAAGGGCGGCATTATCGAGGGTGAAGGAGCCTGATTGCTTGAGGCCCGCCATGGCGCGAACCACGGTTTCGGCTTTGCAATTGTTGGCGAGATAAACCAAACGTTCGAAGTTGGATGACACCTGGATATCCATGGATGGACTGGTGGTGGCGTGAACACCCGTCACTTCGTAGACGCCAGATTTCAGTGTTCGGTCCAGAATGTCGTTCTCATTCGTGGCGATCACGAGACGATCAATCGGTAGGCCCAAACGTTTGGCCACCAGACCCGCCATGACGTTGCCGAAATTGCCGGTTGGCACAGTAAAGCTGATTTTGCGATCTGGCGCACCCAGGGCCAAGCCTGCGAAAACATAGTAACTGATCTGCGCCATGACGCGAACCCAGTTGATGGAGTTGACACCTGCGAGTTGCACACCATCGCGGAAGGCATGGTCGTTGAACAGGTTTTTGACGATAGCCTGACAGTCGTCGAAATTACCTTTAACGGCAATGTTGGTTACGGCGGGCGTATTGACGGTGGTCATCTGGCGGCGCTGCACGTCGGATACCAAGCCGTGTGGATGCAGGATGAAGATCGAAGCATTTTTCGAGTCCTTGAAGGCCTCGATGGCGGCGCCGCCGGTGTCGCCGGATGTGGCACCGATGATGTTCGCGCGGGTGCCAGATTTCGCCAGCGACCAATCCATGAGCCGCGCCAGCAACTGCATGGCCACGTCTTTGAAAGCAATGGTGGGACCATGGAAGAGTTCTAGCAGCCAGAGGTTTGCGTCGAGCTGTTTGAGCGGCGTCACCACTTGATGGCCGAAGGTGCCATAGGCATCGACCACCATGGATTTTAATTCAGCATCGGGAATTGCACCATCTGCAAAGCGCTTTGCAATTGCGAAAGCCACGTCTGTAAACGGTTTACCTCTGAGTGCGCGAAGTTCCTCAACCGAGAAGGTCGGGAAATGCGTGGGCAAATAAAGTCCGCCGTCACGGGCAAGGCCGGAGATCATGGCCCCTTCAAAATCAAGGACAGGAGCAGTGCCGCGGGTTGAGGTATATTTCATGTGCGGCGCTCATAAGCTGTTGTAACAGTTGCGGCAAGCGTCAGGTTGGTTTGCGTATTCTCGCTACAAACACCCCGGTCATTACCAGCAGCGCCGCTGCCAGTCCAAACCAGGTGATGGCGTAGCCCAGGTGATTGTTGCGGAGGCTGGCTTTGGGTGCATCAACTTCCAGCCCCTCGGAGCCAGGCGAGCCCGCGATCAGATGGACCACGACGTAGTTGGGATTGAGATGTGTGGCAGAGAATTGATTGGTCATGGCGAGCACGTCCCACCAATACCACTGATTGGCGTCCGGCTGGTTTTCGACATCGAAAAAACCTCTGCCCTGATCGTGCCAGACGATGTGACCAATGATCTCGACGGTTGCCCCTGTGGACAAGGGCAAGGTTTTGCCGTGATCGATCTTGCCCCGGTCCACAAGAACGGCACTGGTGCTGTCCAGCTCAAAGCCGTGGATGAGTTCCCATGCAGGCCCGGTTGAAGATGATGTCAACAGGCGCAACGGCTCACGTGCTGCAAAATGCCCGGTGGCTTTCACCTTCATGCCATCGATGCGCTTGCCTGCGAGAAACTGCTCCAACGCAACGTCCAAGGAAACTGGTTCTGCCGTAATGGCCTTGTCATAGTCTGCGATCAGGGCATTTTTCCACGCCAACCGCTTGACCTGCCACACACCCAGCGCCAACAAAATCGCCAAGCTTATCGCCGATGCCAACAGTATCGGCCAAATCCGCGGTTTCATTTTGATATTCGCCCTTCACTGGCGTCCATGCGCCATTGCTGCGCCAACAGCAAGCCTTTGACGGGGCGAAGCAACAGTGTGGGGATGACGATCAGCACGGGTATGGCAATCAGCACATGCAGCCACCAGGCGGGAGAATAGGCGACTTCAATGCCAAGAATGGAACCTACACCGAAGACGCAGGCAAATAACATGACAAACCACGTGGCACCATCGCCTGCATCCGCGAAGGCAAAATCCAGTCCGCAGGAATTGCAGTGTTTGGCGACTGTGAGATAGCCGTCAAACAGCTTACCAAGGCCACAGCGCGGGCATTTGCCTTTCATTCCGGTGTTGAACGGGGAGAGCGGTGGGTAGTGGTTTTCGGTCATATGGCTTCGTCTTCCACCTCAGCCAAAGGAACCTCATCCGCCCTTCGGGCACCTTCTCCACGCAAGTTGGCGTGGAGAAGGGACAGCATTTCGTCCCTTCTCCAACTCTCTTGTTGGAGAAGGTGGCGCGAAGCGACGGATGAGGTCTCTTCTTTGATCACTCCACCGGCATCACAGCGCCGAATGACGCCCAGATGTAAACTGCGGCAAACAGGAACAACCAGACCACGTCCACGAAATGCCAGTACCAAGCAGCAGCTTCGAAGCCGAAATGCTGCTCTGGTGTAAAGTGGCCTTTTAGCGCCCGGAACAGACAGATGGCCAAAAAGATGGTTCCAATGATGACATGGAAACCATGAAAGCCAGTGGCCATAAAGAAGGTTGAACCGTAAATATTTCCACCATTGTCACGGTCAAAGGCGAAGGCCGCGTGGGCATATTCGTAGGCCTGCAAGGCGCTGAACAACAATCCCAGTACAATCGTCAGCACAAGGCCCCAGATCAGGCCTTTGCGATCGTTCTTCAACAGCGCGTGGTGAGCCCACGTCACCGTTGTACCGGATGTCAAGAGGATCAAAGTGTTGATCAGCGGCAAATGCCACGGGTCGAAAATTTTGGTATGTTCAACAACGCCGTCAACCACCGGAGCTGGCGGCCATACGGCGCCTGTTGCAAGTGATCGGGCCTGTTGGATAGCTTCACCGGAAAACAGCGACGCATCAAAAAAGGCCCAGAACCACGCGACGAAAAACATAACTTCGGATGCGATGAACATCAACATGCCGTATCGCAGATGGATGCTGACCACGGGGGTGTGATCACCAGCATGGGCTTCGTTGATGACGTCCCTCCACCACATGAACATGGTGTAGAGAACCCCTGCAAGGCCGATGAGCATGACGGCTGAGGTTGAGCCGTGCATCCACATTACTGCGCCGATGGCCTGTACAAAGGCCGACATTGCACCAACGAATGGCCAGGGTGACGGATTGACCAGATGGTAGTCGTGATTTTTCGCGTGGGCGTCAGCCATGGCTCTAGCTCCTCAATTGCTCTTCAAATTGGCCTGTTGATCAGGCGCTGTTGGATAAAACGAATAGGACAAGGTGATTTCGCGGATGGACTTGGTGTCAGCATCTTCGAGGATTGCCGGGTCAACAAAAAACTGCACGGGAAAGTCAGCGGTTTCGCCGGGCTTCAAGGTTTGCTTGGTGAAACAAAAGCACTGTATCTTGTTGAAAAAGATACCGGCCGATGTTGGGGTCACATTGAATTTTGCAGTGCCCGTTACGGTCTCACCGGACATGTTGGTGGCGGTGTAATGAGCCATCGAAGGTTCACCGATTTTGACCAGCATGGTGCTTTGAACTGCACGGAAATTCCAGCCCATTTCGGTTGACGCATTGGCGTCAAAGCGCACCGAGATCGTTTGTTCACTGGCGGCGGACGGTGCAATGGCCGCAACCTGCGTAGTGCCACCAAAGCCAGTGGTCTGGCAGAAAATGCGATAGAGCGGCACTGACGCATAGGCCAAGCCAACCATGCCGCAGAATATGCTTGAAGCCATGAGGGCGACGCGGCGGTTTTTACTGGCGTCGACAGTCATGTTACATGGACCTATCAATGATGTTGCCGCCAAGGCGCACGAGGGTTGAGACAAAGAACAGCACGGCGACAACAGCGAGGATCAGGCCCATGGCTATGGAACGACGCTTGCGACGCGCCAAATCCTCAGGAGAAAAAGCAACAGGTTGAACGGGTTTGTCCATCACAGCCACGCTGGAAATACAGGAAGATTCAACAGCTGTTCGGCCAACAACAAGCCCAACAGCGCAAACAGCCAATAGATCGAAACACCGAACAGTTTCTTCGACGCCTTGTCTTCTTCCGGGCTGCGCTCTTCGGTGCGATACAGCACTATTGCGTGCCACAGGAATTTCGACGTGAGCAGCAACGCGCCGATGCCATAGAACCAGCCGCCAATGCCTGTCACCAGCGGCAATAGCACTGTCGGCATGAGGAGCAGGTTGTATATCAGGATCTGGCGTTTGGTTTCGGTGCGGCCTTTCACGTTTGGCAGCATAGGAACGCCTGCATTGCCATAGTCGCCTTCGCGGAACAGGGCCAGAGCCCAGAAGTGCGGCGGAGTCCACATGAAGACGATAAGGAACAAGGCAATTGCCCCTGCATCCAAATGACCTGAAGCCGCAACCCAGGCCACGGCAGGTGGAAAGGCACCGGCGGCACCGCCGATGACAATGTTTTGCGGTGTCCAGCGCTTCAACCACATGGTGTAAATCACCACGTAAAAGAAAATTGTGAATGCGAGGAATGCGCCTGCATATACATTGGTGAAGAGGCCGAGGAACAACACCGAGGCCACGGAAAGGAAAGCACCAAAGCCGTAAGCTTCGGCGGCCGTCAATGCACCGCGCGGCACGGGGCGCTTTGAAGTGCGCTTCATGATCGCGTCAATGTCAGCGTCATAGGCCATGTTCAGCGCACCGCAGGCACCAGCGGCGACAGCGATGCAAAGTGTGATGATAAAGGCCATCCACGGATGGATCGCACCAGGTGCTGCAATCGCGCCGACGATGCCGGAGAATACCACAAGCGACATGACCCTCGGCTTCATCAAAGCCCAGTAGTCCGCAACATCACCTTGGCCACCTGTTGGGATGACCGAGGCTGTTACGATGTCGTTTGTGATCGCGTTCATGTTTTACTTGATGACTGGCAACGTGTTGAACTGGTGGAAGGGTGGCGGTGAAGGCAGCGTCCACTCAAGCGTGGTTGCATATTCACCCCATGGATTGTTGCCTGCTGGAACCTTTTTGGCGAAGGCAGAGAAGGTTCCGTAAAGGAAAATCAGCACACCGAAGGCCGAGAGGTACGATCCGTAAGACGATACCATGTTCCAGCCGGCGTAGACTTCCGGATAGTCGATGTAACGGCGTGGCATGCCCGCAAGTCCAAGGAAATGCTGGGGGAAGAATACCAGATTTACGCCGATGAAGGTGACCCAGAAATGCAGGTGGGCAATTTTCTCGTTGTAGAGATATCCGAAAATTTTCGGGAACCAGTAATACCAGCCCGCAAAGATTGCGAACACGGCACCCAGCGACAGCACATAGTGGAAATGTGCCACCACGTAATAGGTATCATGTAGCGAACGGTCCACACCGGCATTGGCCAGCACCACACCCGTAACACCGCCAACGGTGAACAGGAAGATGAAGCCGATGGCCCAGACCATGGGCGGACGGAAATCAATCGAACCACCCCACATTGTTGCAATCCACGAGAATATCTTGATACCCGTTGGAACGGCAATGATCATGGTAGCAGCAACGAAATAGGCCTGCGTGTCAGCGTCCATGCCCACTGTGTACATGTGGTGGGCCCAGACGATGAAGCCCACAACACCAATGGCCACCATGGCATAAGCCATACCCAAATAACCAAACCCCGGCTTCTTCGAGAACGTGGAAATGATATGGCTGATGATGCCGAAGCCTGGCAAAATCAGGATGTAAACTTCCGGGTGTCCGAAGAACCAGAACAGATGCTGGAACAGGATCGGGTCACCGCCGGATGAGGCTTCGAAGAATGACGTGCCGAAGTTGCGGTCGGTCAGCAACATAGTGATGCCGCCTGCCAGAACCGGCAGCGACAACAGCAGCAGGAAAACCGTGACCAACACAGCCCAAACGAAGAGCGGCATTTTATGCAGCGTCATGCCGGGGGCGCGCATGTTGAAAATGGTGGTGATGAAATTGATGGCGCCAAGGATCGATGACGCACCTGCGATGTGCAGGGACAAAATCACGAAGTCCATGGCAGGCCCGGGTTGGCCTGAGGTGGAGAGGGGCGGGTAAATTGTCCAGCCGCCGCCTGAGCCATAAAGACCCGAAGGGCCCTCAACGAACATTGAAATAAACAGCAGGCCAATCGAAGGAATGAGCAGCCAGAATGAGATGTTGTTCATGCGCGGGAAGGCCATGTCGGGAGCGCCGATCATCAGCGGCACAAACCAGTTGCCAAAGCCGCCGATCATGGCGGGCATGACCATGAAGAAGATCATGAGCAGGGCGTGACCCGTGACAAACACGTTATACATGTGCTTGCCCGCATCCATGTTAGACATGTCTGCGCCATAGACCATGTTGGCCAAGCCGTGGAAAATCTGGATTCCCGGCTCTTGCAATTCGACCCGCATCAACACTGACAGCAAGCCGCCGACGATGCCGGAAAAAATGGCGAACCAGAGGTACATCGTGCCGATGTCCTTGTGGTTGGTGGAATAGACGTAACGACGCCAACCCGTAGGGTCAGCGTGATGATCGTCATGGGCGGCGTGAGAAATTGCCATAGTTTTATGCCTCTCGATCAGGATTAATTTTGAGCCAGCGTGGGCTGGGGACGCGACGCTTCAAGCGCCATGATGAATTTGGTGGCTTCTTCCACACTTGCGGTTTTCACTTTGCCAACCCATGAATTGTAATCGACTTCCGAAACAACATGCACCTCGATAGGCATAAACGCATGCTCCTTGCCGCAGAGCTCGGAACACTGGCCATAATACACACCTTCCTTGGTGGCGCGGAACCAGTCTTCATTGAGGCGACCGGGAATGGCGTCAATCTTCATGCCGAAGGATGGAATGGTCCAAGCATGAATGATGCCCGCAGGATCGGATGTGATAATCATCTTCACCGTTTTATTGACGGGAACCACAACAGGTGTGTCTGTCGCCAAAAGATAAGGGCGCTTTTCAGTCTTGGCCTGATCTTCAGGAAGAAGTGCTGAAGTGAAAGACACTTTCGGATCGCCTGCATCATCTACGCCGAGATCGGGATATTGATACGTCCAGTTCCAGCCGGGGTTGCCAATGGCTTTGATGGTGATGTCGGCCTGCGGAATGTCACGCTGAAGATAGAGAAGGCGAAAAGACGGAATGGCGATGATGACGAGGATCAACACCGGGATCAGCGTCCAGGCCACTTCCAGACCCACATGGTGAGTGGTTTTCGATGGCACGGGATTGGCCTTGGAATTGAACTTGAACATCACATACAACAACAAGCCGGCAACGAAAGCTGAAATGGCAAACATGCCGATGTGAAGATATTTGATAAACACGTTGATATATTCGGCCACGGGGGTGACTGGGTCCTGCAAACCTGTTTGCCAAGGCTCCGCCTGGCCCGCCGCCGCGAAAACAAGGCTCGGTGCAAACACAACAGCAGCGGCCAGAAGGCCTGCCAACAGTTTTGAATTCATGGTCATTCTGCCATATCCCTCTTCAAATTCATCCGTCCACACACAAGCGGACTCATCCGTTGCCGGACGTCTTGTATTTGAGCCCTTAGAACCACATTCCCGTCACAGTCGCAACCTTTGAACCACGCGGCAAAACGTCTTGCGGTTATGCTTTTCCCATTGGAACGGATTTTGGCCTCATTTCAGAGCAAATTCGTTCCAAACGCCACTGCTTGCCAGTCCGGAGCGGGACGGGTAAGAGCGCTTTATCATACGAATAAGGATACGCAGAACCGTGAGAATCAGACTTTTCCCCGCGATGCTTGCACTGGCAAGCCTGATTGCAGTGGCCCCGCTTGCTGTTGCGCAGGATGAAGCTACCAGCAAGGGTGACCAACAGGTTCCCGAAGGCGAAGCCGGAAACTTTGGCCCGCGCCAGGGTGCGAATGGGCAACCCGCCCCGCAAGGCGAAGGTCCAAAGACGGAAACCATTGCAACCCATGGCAAATGGGCTGTGCAATGCACTGAGTTGCCAGCGGAACAAGGCGGCAAGAGCTGCGGCATGATCCAGAACGCCAAAAGTGACAAAGACGAACGTGTTGCCATCTCGGTAATCGTGTCGCGGGTGAAGCAACAGGGCAAGAGTGCTGTGTTTATGCGAATTCTGGCTCCGATCGGGGTTTATCTGCCCACAGGGATTCCGGTTGAGATTGATGGAACAGCTTTGCCGAACCGTCTTCCGTTCAATCGCTGTTTGCCGCGCATGTGTGAGGGTGTGGGTGAAGCCAGCCCGGAAACGCTGGCAAAATTCAAAAAGGGCGGCGTTGCGACATTCTATCTCTATGATCGTCCCGGCAATGGTTATCCTCTGGGAATTTCACTGGAAGGCTTTGGCGCGGCTTTGGGCGAGTTGGACAAGCTGTAAGGTCAACCCCTTTCGGTCCACTTCGTTCGTCGTTATGTATAAGGGCCAACAACAAGGTTCAAGTGCATGACGTCTCCAATCACCGATATTTCCCCCGATCTCAGCCTTGAAGACGCGCAGCGACTGGTGTGCGATGCTTTGCATGGTGCCGATGATGGCGAGTTGTTCATTGAAAAGCGCCAGACTGAAAGCCTGGGCTTTGATGACGGCAAGCTGAAATCTTCCAGCATCGATGACACACAGGGGTTCGGACTTCGCGCTGTGACGGGTGAGACGGCGGCCTATGCACACGCTACTGAACTTTCAGCATCGGCACTGAAGCGTGCGACATCGACGGCGCGGGCCGTTTTGGGGTCCGGCAAACCTGCCAATATTGGTGAATCTCCCCAGCGCACAAACCGAGTGCTTTATGGTGATCACAACCCTTCATCAGATTTCGGCTTTTCGGATCGCGTGAATTTGCTTGAAGCTGTCAACGCCTATGCGCGTGGGCTCGACCCGAAAGTGCGACAGGTCTCGGCCTCCGTCAGCACCGACTATCAGGACGTGACAATCATCCGCGCTGATGGCGAAGTCTATCGCGACGTGCGCCCGCTGTTCCGTTTCAATGTCGGCATCACCACCGACAATGGTACACTGCAAGGCACAGGCGGCGATGGTTTTGGCGGACGTGGCTTGCCACAGGAATTATTGACAGAAGCCAGCTGGAAAGCTGCAACGGACGAAGCACTGCGACAAGCATTGGTGGCACTTGACTCCGATGCCGCACCCGCTGGTGAAATGGATGTATTACTTGGACCGGGCTGGCCCGGCATTTTGTTGCATGAAGCCATTGGCCATGGGCTCGAAGGCGACTTCAACCGCAAGGGCACGTCGGCGTTCTCAAAATTGATGGGCCAGCGCATTGCCTCTGATGATGTAACCATTGTTGACGATGGTACATTGCCTGATCGCAGAGGTTCCATCACCATTGATGATGAAGGCACGTCATCCAATTGCACCACGCTTATCGAGAACGGAATACTTGTGGGATACATGCAGGACCGCATGAATGCGCGGCTTATGGGTGTGAAACCCACAGGCAATGGTCGCCGCCAGTCCTACGCGCATATCCCACTGCCGCGCATGACCAACACCTATATGTTGAACGGCAAACGCACGCCTGAAGAAATTCTGGCATCAATGAAAACAGGATTATTTGCGAAGTCATTTGGCGGTGGTCAGGTCGATATTACTTCGGGCAAATTCGTGTTCACGGTGACGGAAGGCTACATCATCGAGAATGGCAAACTGACGCGGCCCGTGAAAGGTGCAACATTGATTGGCAGCGGTGCGGAAGCGTTGAAGCGCATTTCCATGGTCGGCAATGATTTGGCATTGGACAATGGTATTGGCACCTGCGGCAAGGCTGGACAAGGCGTTCCTGTGGGTGTTGGGCAGCCGACACTCAGGATTGATGGCTTGACGGTAGGCGGAACCAAGGCGGCGTAATTCACGATGCCCCGCCCGACCCTGGTGATTTTCGATATGGACGACGTGCTATGCCATTACCACCTTGGCAGGCGCTTGCGTTATCTGGCCAATATCGCAGGCACGACAGCACGTGATGTTCGCGCAGCCTTGTGGGACTCGGGTTTTGAGGGTGACTCGGATGCGGGTGGCTATCCTGATGCTGAAATCTATCTTGCAGAATTTCGCAAACGCCTCAGCTTTGACCTTACCCGCGAACAATGGCTTGAGGCTCGCCGCGAGGCCATGACGGCGAATGAGGATGTTCTCAATATTGCACGCGCCATCAAAAAGCATGCGACCCTCGCCATCTACACCAACAACGGACCGCTCGTTAAGCAACACCTTGACGTGTTGCTGCCGGAGGCGACAGAGATATTTGACCAGCACTTCTGCTCCTATGAATTCGGGACTAAAAAGCCCGACCCGGAAAGCTTCACGCGCTTGGTAAATTCGCTGGATCGTGCGCCGCAAAACTGCTGGTTCATTGACGACAAGAAATCAAATGTGCAGGGTGCGCGCCTTGCCGGACTGCAAGCCCACCATTTTCGCCACGCCGACTTGTTGGCTGAAGACGCCCGAGAATTAGGATTTATACTTTGAGCCACGCTGCTGCTGCCCCTGCCCCCCGTTTCCTCTCCGGCTCCATCATGCGACATGTGGTGCTGATGACGCTGACGGGCGCCGTCGGTTTGATGTCGCTTTTTCTTGTCGACCTGGCCGATCTGTATTTCCTGAGTTTGCTCAACGATACCAATGTCACGGCGGCGATCGGTTATGCAGGAACGCTCGGCTTTGCCAATTTGTCGATCAGCATCGGCATCGGCATTGCTTCCGCAGCCCTTGTTGCTCGAAATCTCGGGGCTGGGAACGTAGACCGCGCCAAAGATTTCGCAACCACCACGCTGATGTTTTCAATCCTGATGTCGGGTGCCTACACCTTGCTCGTAGCGTTTGGTGCGGAATATCTATTGCGCCTGCTGGGCGCTGATGGTGAAGCACTGTTGCAAGCCAAACGCTTTATTTGGACCGCATCACCGGGCTACGTGATGCTGGCAGCCGCAGTCAGTTGTTCGTTTTCATTGCGTGGTTTGGGTGACCCCCGTCGTGCGATGTACATCACCCTGTTCATGGCCATTCTGACGGCCATTGCCGACCCGATTTTCATTTTCTGGTTTGGCTTGGGCATGCAGGGTGCTGCAGTGGCCAACGTTATCGCGCAAGGCATTGGTTTGTTGTTCGGGCTTTATGGGCTGGTTTATGTCCACAAGTATCTCAAGCGTTTTTCATTCGCTGCCTTGCGCAGGGATTTTGCGGCCATTCGAGCTATCGCATTTCCGGGCATGCTTACACAATTGGCAACACCTTTTGCCGTTGCTTACACCACGTATTCTGTCGCCCCCTTCGGCAATGAAGCGGTGGCATCTTCGGCCATCATAGGCCGTCTGGTACCTGTGGCCTTCGGCATGATCTTCTCACTGTCCGGTTCTGTCGGTCCCATCATCGGGCAGAACTTTGGTGCACGAAAAATGGAGCGCGTTACCGAAACGCTGGTTGAGGGTTTGAAGTTTTCTGCTGTCTACACACTCATTACTTCAGCGTTGCTTTACATTTTCCGGCACCAGATCGCAGACGTGTTTCTGGCGTCCGGCCGCACCAAGGAACTCGTCGTGTTTTTTTGCACCTGGATTGCCTTGAGCTGGGCTTTTGCGGGCGCACAATTCGTATCCAACGCCGCCTGCAACAATCTCGGTAAGGCCACTCACTCAACTTATTTCAACTGGGCCAAAGCCACCATTGGAACTGTGCCATTTGCCATCATCGGCGGCAAATATTATGGACCGGAAGGCATTATGGCAGGCATTGCCATCGGCTCCGTCATCTTTGGCATTGCATCGGTGTGGTGGGCCTTTAGAATTGTTGCCAACCTGAACAGGGCAACGTGATCAATGGCGATCATTGAAATACTTGAAGCGGCCGAAGGCGGACATTTTTTCCGCAATGCGGCAGCGGCATGCGGACTCGATGAGGGAACGGTCCGCAGTATTTCGGCAAAGCTTG
>JANMEM010000294.1:0-2738 GCA_031376985.1 Hyphomicrobiales bacterium | reverse complement strand
GTTGATGGCCTCACCCTTGGCCAAAGGTTTGTTCCACCGTGCCATTGGCGAAAGTGGCGCACAGTTCCCATCGCCGGAAAAGCCCATGTTGCCGCTGGCTGAAGCGGAAGGTTTCGGGCTTGGCTTCATGCGGAAGTTGGGCGTGTCAGCATTGGCGGAGATGCGGGCCTTGCCGGTGGAAGCACTTCTTGAGGCCTCGCCCGGCCTTGGTTTTTGGCCGGTGACGGACGGATATGTTCTGCCGCAAAATCCCGTTGATATTTTTGCTGCGGGTCTTCAAAACGATGTGCCGCTGCTGGCGGGGTGGAACAAGGACGAAGGCACCAATTTCAATATCATGGATTGGCCCCACAGCCGCCGCAGTTATGGCCGTGTTGTCGAAGCATTAATGCGGGAGCACTCTGGCGAGGCCTTGCGACTGTATCCTGACAAATCAGATGCCAGAGCTTTGGGTGGCGACTTGATTATCAACCATGGCACCTGGGCGTGGCTGGAAGCGCAACGCAAAAGCGGCAAGGCTGATATTTTTCGCTACCAGTTCAATCGCGCTCCCAAAACCCCTGCAGGCTGGTTTCCAAGAACTGCGAGAGCAGGGGCCTTCCATTCCTGCGAAATTCCCTACGTGTTCAAGACGCTTGATTGCATGCCGTGGAACGTGAACGCCAATGACTGGCTCGTCGCCGATATGACGGCGGGCTATTGGGTCAATTTTGTCAAATCCGGCAATCCGAATGGCAGCGGGCTTCAGCGGTGGCCGAGTTACAGGGACGGCGAGAGAGCGGTCATGCATATTAATGTGGAACCCAACGTTACCAGCAATAACGACGTGGAACGTCACACGTTTCTGGCACGCGTGACGGCGCAGCGTTAGAACATCGTGCGGTTAGAGAGCGGATTTTGGGCTGAATCGACCGCCAGATGCTCCGACGCGCCGGGTTTTGATGAATTGCTATGCAAAATTGAAGATTCTGACCAATGATTTTGCCTTAAAACGCTGGCTTTGTCGTAAAATGAGCCAATTTGTTGGCAAACTGTTAGGAAATCAGGCGGAAATGCGACTGTAATATCAGTTCAACCCATTGAAATCATGTTTGTAATTACAGCCATGCAAAATTTGCATTTGTCATTTTGCTGCACTGCACATATCTTTCGGGTGTTGAAAGAAACAAAAGAACCGCCGGAACAGGTCCGGCTCCGAAAAAAGAACTGAAAGGACATTAAAATGTTTGAGACACTGAAAGCCCGTTATTCCGCCTGGAACCGCTACAACCGGACCGTTGCTGAGCTGCAAGCTCTCTCTGGCCGCGATCTTGAAGATATCGGTTTTGCGCCATGGGAAATCAAATCCGTCGCGCGCAAAGCGGCCCGCTAAACATTCTGTCACAGGAGATCATCATGTTTGAGTCCCTCAAAACCCGCGTTACCTCGTGGAAGCGTTACAATTGCACCATGAACGAATTGAATTCCCTGTCCAGCCGTGAGCTGGACGACCTTGGCATTGCCCGCGCCGACATCGGACGCATCGCCCGCGAAGCCGCGCGCTAAGCCCAAGCCACAAAAGTTTCCTCCCGGGGGCATCGTCCAAACTGCCAGAAATGGCGGGAAGGGTGGTGCCCCTGATTTGTTTTGGGGCTCGCGTTCCCCCATATTTGTCTTGCCAGCGCAGGCTGGCATCTCGCTGGTAATAGTCTCAGATTGCTGTTCAGCGAGATCCCGGCCTTCGCCGGGATGACAGAGTTTGGGAGATTGCGCTAAGCCGCCTCAACCATGCGGGTCACAGCGTTTGGCGCAGGAGGCACTTCCCCATCTTCGCGCATGCCTTCGAGATGAAACTCTATGGCTTCGCGTATAAACATTTCGACTTCGGCAACGGTATCGCCAGTTGCGATGCAGCCCGGCAAGTCTGGCACATAGGCACCAAAATTATTTCCCACCTGTTCGATTACTACGGCATAGCGCATATCACTTGATCCGTTTCAAAGCAGCCTGCTTGAATATGCTGTTCTCCATAGCAGGAGAAAGGTGGTCGGACAACTTCCCAGCTACTGTGACCCGTCCAGATTTATGGCTGTGCTTGAATTGGCGATGGCTACCTTTTGTTGTAGCAAGAAACCATCCGTCCTTTTCAAGCAGACGGATGATTTCCTTGACCTTTGTCGGCATAGATTACGAACAGCCGCTCGTCGACCCACAAGTATCGCACTTCATGCAGGTGCCGTTCCGCACCATTGTATAATTTCCGCATTCGCCACAGCAGTCGCCTTCGTAGCCTTTGAGTTTGGCTTCGGTGCGACGGTCCATGTGTTGCATGACGACGGGTTCAGGCATCGAGACTTTGGCTTCGACGGCCAAGGCCAGTGAGCCCATTGAGTCAGCGGCGCGCATTTGCAGGGCGTGGGCTGCTGATGTTGCGACGGCTGTGCTTTGCGGGATCATCACCACGTTGCTCAAGTTGCTCTTGCGCACGAAACCTGTGGAGACGTAGCGCTTGGCGGGTGACGTTGCTTCTTCGTCAACACCTTTGCCCAGCGAGTCGAATTCGAGTTCCGAAGGCTCGACATGGGCGAGGTCGTTGCGGCCCAAATAAGAGACGGCGAGTTCGCGGAACACGTAGTCGAGGATCGACGTGGCGTTCTTGATCGAGTCGTTGCCTTGCACCATTCCGGCAGGTTCGAATTTCGTGAACGTAAACGCATCCACATATTCTTCCAGCGGCACGCCATATTGCAGACCCACGG
>JANMEM010000237.1:0-2893 GCA_031376985.1 Hyphomicrobiales bacterium | reverse complement strand
CCCGGCGGCGAAACTGAAATGACCACGGTCATCCGCACCGCCCTGCAACAACTCGCCGAAGAAGTGGCGAATGCGGCAGGTATTCCCCTCAACGACATCATGGAAGTGGTGCTCGTCGGCAACCCTGTCATGCATCACTTGTGGCTCGGCATCGACCCCACGGAACTGGGCGGCGCACCCTTCGCCCTAGCCACGGGCCTGCCCCTCACCTTCCCGGCCCGCGAGATGGATTTCAAACTGAACGCAGGCGCTTATGTCTATGTGCTGCCCTGCATCGCAGGCCATGTGGGGGCGGATGCCGCAGGCATGGTGCTCTCTGAAGCGCCACACGAGTCGGATGAATTTATGCTGTGCGTAGACGTCGGCACCAATGCGGAAATCGTGTTGGGAACCAAGGCGAGGCTGCTTGCCTGCTCCTCCCCCACCGGACCCGCCTTTGAAGGCGCACAAATCTCCTGCGGCCAACGCGCCGCACCGGGGGCCATTGAACGCATCCGCATTGACGCCACAACACTGGAGCCCCGCTACAAGGTCATCGGCTGTGATCTCTGGTCAGACGAAGCGGGCTTCGAAGACGCAATTGCACAAACCGGCGTAACAGGCATTTGCGGTTCCGGCATCATTGAAGCCATTGCCGAAATGTATCTGGCGGGCATCATCAGTCAGGACGGTCTGGTGGATGGTGCATTGGCCGCACAAAGCCCCCGCATTGAATCCTTCAAGCGCACCTTCAACTATGTCATTCGTCAGTCCACGGATCAATCCAACCAGCCCCTGATCCGCGTCACCCAAAATGATGTGCGCGCCATACAAATGGCCAAGGCCGCGCTCTATGCGGGCGTGCAATTGCTGATGGACAAATTGGGCATCACCCACGTCGACAAAATCCGCCTCGCCGGAGCCTTCGGTAGCCACATCGATATGAAGTACGCCATGGTGCTGGGCCTGATCCCGGACTGCGATTTGGCGAAGGTGCAGAGCGCCGGAAACGCCGCAGGCACAGGCGCAAGAATCGCATTGCTCAACAAGGGAGCCCGCGACGAAATCGAAGGCGTCGTAAGACGCATCGAAAAAATCGAAACCGCAGTAGAACCAAAATTCCAGCAGCACTTCGTAGAAGCCATGGCCATGCCGCACAAGACGGCGGAGTTTGTGAACTTGAAGAAAGTGATGTCGTTACCGCCGTTGAAGGACGTGATGACGCTGGGCGATGACGGCGGGGCGCGACGGGTGAGGCGGCGGGGGTGAATTAACGTTCGAATATGAAACTGGACCAAAACTTTTATATTACAACCAACTGGAACAGTGGGTAACCTGCTGATTTCAATTTTGCCGTCATCCCCGCGAACGCGGGAATCCAGACTTTCCTCGTTTTCACCTGTAGAAAGTCTGAATTCCTTAGGTTCGCGGGAATGACAACTTCTTGGGGCAAAATCCAAATATCGGTGACAGTGCATTTTACTCTTAATCCCCCTCCCTTCAGGAAGGGGTCAGGGGTGGGTTGAGCCACGGGGGAGATTTTCGCTTGTTGCCTTCACCCACCCCTGCCCCCCTCATAGGGCGGGGAAGTATAACCTTACTTCACCACCCGCAACCGCATTTTCGCATCCCCAACATCGGCACCCAGAGTCCTGAACACATCCACCACCACACTGCCCGTCAGGAAACAGTCACTGGTTTCAAACCTCACAAGTGACATTGCGGCCTTCTGCTTTTTTACGTCATCACAAAACAGGGGCCGCAGCAGCAGCGCATCATCCTTGGCTTCTACCAGGACATAAGCGAAGGGTTTGTCTTTCTCCCTTGCCTGCATCACCCATGCGTCCTTGCCCAACCCCACGAAAAGCACATCAATGGTTTCGGATTTCTCATTCGTCGCCACGTAGTGCTGTTCTGACGCCGCAAGGCTTATGCTGCCTTCTTCGGCCTTCCATGCGCCGTCAGTAAAATTTTCAGTTACGAACGTCGTCACAAACTCAGCAGGCAAGGCAACACCTTCCGCGTCGGTGAAATTGGGCTTGTCTGACTGGAGCACGCATCCGCTCAATATCAGGCTCAAGAACAGACCTACAACAAGGCGGCAAGGAAACATGACATTCTCCCGATAGACGATGAGGCATTGAGCCTCACACGCCCCTCAGAGAATGGCAAGGCCCGCCCGAAAACGTGAACCCCGCCTCACGCCGCCAGCGGCTTGAACGTCAGCGCCACGCCATTCATGCAATAGCGAAGCCCCGTTGGCTGCGGGCCATCTTCAAACACATGTCCCAAGTGACCGCCGCAGCGCTTGCAATGCACTTCATTGCGCGTGGCAAACAGCGTGTTGTCTTCCTTGTTGCCAATGGCATTTGGCAAATGGTCAAAGAAGCTGGGCCAGCCCGTGCCGGAATCAAACTTCGTTTCCGACGCATAAAGCGGAAGGTCACAGCCCGCACAATTGAATGTGCCCTTGCGGTGCTCTTCCAAAAGTGCCGACGTAAACGGGCGCTCAGTCGCTTCCTCACGCAAGGTGGCATATGCTTCGGGGGAAAGGATCTTCTTCCATTCTTCAGGTGTCTTGGTCACTTCAAACATCTCATCAGCCGTGGCCATGCGCGAGCCGAAGGCGAGACCAAAAAGGGATGCGAAACTTGTGCTGAAAAGGCGGCGATTCATGATGGGTTACTCCTGTTGCTTTTGAATATACGGATTGCAACGGCGAAAGTGCAGTCACATCCGGTCAAACAAACGTGAAAATCAGTCAACCACCCTGCCGGAAATCGACGCCCCTGCCCCCGCATCCAGTTTCACATAGGAGAAGAACGCGAAAATCGAGATCGCCGAAACCACCAGCAGCGCAAACGAGAAATCCCCCGCCACCAGCGTGTCACGCCCAAACCACCATAACCGCGCA
>JANMEM010000227.1:0-4018 GCA_031376985.1 Hyphomicrobiales bacterium | reverse complement strand
GCTTGGCACTACATATGGTGGAAATGGAACCACTAATTTTGCCTTGCCTGACTTGCGGGGAAAAACTCTGATTGGTACTGGAACAGACCCCGTTTCAGGAATCACCTACGGTGTTGGGGAGATCGTTGGTCAGAACGGTGTTACTGTTACCAACGCCAATCTCCCCACCAACATGGGTGGGCAAGGCCAACTGATCAACAACTTCGAACCATCAGTTGCTGTCAATTTTTATATCTCGCCTGTTGGCATTTTCCCGAACAATGGCGGAGGGGGAGCACCTGATTCTGAAACTCCGTTCGTTGGTGAAATTATGGCGTTTGCCGGCACTTTCGTGCCGGGCGGTGGAATTGCCTGTGATGGTCGATTGCTTCCAATTGCGGAATTTGACGTATTGTTTGCGTTGATTGGAACCACCTATGGCGGCGATGGACAAACAACTTTTGCTGTGCCTGATTTGCGCGGACGAAGCATCGTGGGTCTTGGATCAAACAATGTGCTGGGTCAGACGGTTGGCAATACCGGCTTTACACTTACATCCGCAGATTTCGGCGACCTGAACTACTCAGGCACGGATGCCGCTGGGACGCATTTTGGTGGTGACGGCAATGATAAGATCAACGCTCTCGGCGGCGCTGACGCCGTATCTGGCGGTATTGGAAACGACACCATCATCGGCGGAGCAGGCGGCGATACAATGGACGGTGGTGCGAATTCCGTAGCTGGTGATACGTTAAGCTTCGAAACCTCGTTGCGTGGCGTTGCCGTGGACTTGCTGACAGGACTGGCAGAGGCAGGTGACGCCGAGGGAGATAGCTTTGTCGGCTTCGAAAACATCACAGGAAGCGCTCAGGGCGATCAACTCGTGGGTGACGATGGGGCAAATGTGCTGACAGGTGGAGCGGGCAACGATCTCTTCGTGGGCAACCTTGGTGCTGACACCCTGATCGGTGGGGCTGATCTTGATGTGGTGGACTATTCTGCATCCTCCGTCGGCGTAACCGTCAACCTGACTACTGGCGCCGGTCCCGGCGGGGACGTGATTTCCGAGATCGAAAATATAACAGGCTCCGCCTTTGGCGATGTTCTCATCGGTGATAATGGGGCCAACACCATGCGTGGCGGCGTGGGCAATGACTTCTTCGTGGCAGGCAATGGGGCTGACTTATTGATCGGCGGTGCTGACAATGACGAGGTGAGTTACGAAACTGCAACGACTGGTGTGTTTGTGAACCTGATCACGGGCACGGGTGCCAACGGCGGGGTGTTGCAGCAGATCGAGAACATCCGGGGTTCAACCTTTGGTGATGCGTTGCAAGGCGACAATGGGGCCAACACCATTCGTGGTTTGGCAGGAAATGATTACATCATCGCGGGTAATGGCGCTGATCTGATCATTGGTGGTGCTGATAATGATACCGTTAGTTATGAAACAGCAATCACTGGCGTCTTCGCAAATCTCGCCACAGGTGTTGGCGCGAACGGTGGCGTGCTGCAGGAAATCGAGAACCTCACAGGTTCAGCCTTCGGCGACGTGCTAATAGGCAATGTGACAGGCAATACCTTGAAGGGCGGCGCTGGAAACGATTTCATCGTTGGCAACAACGGTTCAGACGCTTTGTTTGGCGGGGCCGACAACGACACCTTCCGCTTTGAAACCGCTGCTTTTGGCAACGACGTGATTGCAGACTACCAAGACAACGCTGACAAGATGTCCTTCGGCAATCTGGTGGCAACGAGTTTCGGTCAGCTGAATATCCTGAATAACGGCACGACAAACGTGACCGTGCAGATCATCGGGCAATCCATCGTGGTGCAAGGTGCGGCAAACATCACGCTGACGGCAGGCGACTTCCTGTTTGTCTAGGCCACAAAGGCGTTGAACGCTTCCTGAAACCTGGGCCAGCCCGGATCGCTTTCGAGGATCAGGTGATTGGCACCTTCCAGACCTACAAATTGCGCATCAGGAATGTTTGCAGCAAGAAAGCGGCCTTCGTCGAAGGGCTGCACGGCGTCGTCACGGCAGTGCATGACAAGCGTTGGTGTGGTGACGCGGGGTAACAGGTCTACCACGTTGATGTAATCTGACACCAGTCGTATGCGCACGGCGTTTTCCGGCGAGGTGGATTTGCGTTGCAGCTCGTTGAACCAGTTCATTTGCTCGGGCGAGCCGCTGGGCACAAACAGCGACGTGAACAATTGCCGGAAGGCCGGATTTTCCTGGCCCCAGCCCGTGCGCATCAAAGTGATCATGGCTTCGGCCTGCGCCACATCAACTGCCGCACCGCGCACCCGGCGGCCCCTTGCAAAGCCGCCATAAAGCACCATTTTGCGGACGCGCTTGGGGTGTTTTACTGCATAGGCAATGCTGACGGCACAGCCTTGCGATGCGCCAAACAGATCGAAATGGTCGAGACCGGCGGCGTCGACCACAGATTCCAGATCGCGCACGAAGGCGTCAAAGGAAATGTCCAGTACGTCCCAGTCAGACAGGCCATTGCCGCGGGCGTCATAACGGACGAGATGGTGTTCACTCGCTATCCATTTGAGCAGATGACTCCACACCGGACTTTCCCAATCATATTCCAGATGGTTCATCCAGTTTCCGGCTTTGACGATGGCGGGGCCATCCCCCACCTTGGCATAGGCAATGCGCACGGAATTGTCGGAGGTGCAGAATTTTATATCTTGTGTCAGGCTTGGCTGCTGGGGCTTTGGCGCGGTTCCGTTTTTTTCAATGCCAACAAAACGATAGCCCTTGCGCTGTTGCGTCTTGATCAGTTTTTGCGCTGTGCCATCATCACCCACCGCGTGGCGCGCAGCGTTGATGCGGCTGGTGAGCGTGGACAGCGACACGGCCCTGCCTTTCCACACCTTGTCAAAAAACTCGTCATTGCTGATCACCCGGTCGCGATTTGTGATGAGATAGGCCAGAACGTCAAAGACCTGGGGTTCAATGGAAACGGGAACATTGCCGTGACGCAATTCTGCGGTTTCGGTGTCCAGCACAAAGTCGCCAAAGGCAAAATGCAACGTCGCGCCCTTCCCATAGCCAATGCCCCTGGATGGAACGTGCATGAAAATCAAGGTGTTCTCAAGCGAAAATCAAGATGGCGTCAAGGACTTCTGTGTGGAAGTCCTCTAACATTATTTTCTGATCCCGGTTTCTTCCGGCAAATTTCCTACCCATCGAACATCCAAGGATATCATCATGGCTTTCGGCAGATTTGGTTTGGAATTTCTCATTAGCTCCCTGACTGGCCTGGATCAGCAGGACGTTGCGCTTGCAGCTGCCGCCAATGGCACGTTCGGGGCGGTGTTTGAGCATGAAATTGTTGTTGGCCAAGGTACGTTGGAAGTTGCCCACAGCCAGCTTTTCAACGCAGACGGGTCACGCGTCGGGGCGACCTTGCGGGTTCCCGGAAGTTTTGCCGGATCCGCGATTGATCCAGATATTTCGGCCATGTCTGACGGTCGCTTCGTGACGGTGCAGAACTACATCCAAAACAGCCAGCAGCCGATATTCGAAAGCCTCATCAACACGGACGGAACACTGGTAGGCAACGGCGTCCTCGCCGGATTTTCAAGCCAAACAATAGCCGGCAATCCAGCACTCGCGACGAGATCGGACGGGTTGATGGTCGAAGTGCATCAGACCAGGAACGTGGCCGACACGAATTCCAACATTTTCGCCACGCTGATCAACGCCACTGGTGCGCAGGTTGGCCAATTGAGTGACGTTACCCCGGTAAGCAACAGTGACCAGCATAATCCTGATGTGGCAGCGCTGACGGATGGCCGTTTTGTGACCGTTTATCAAACGGACGATACGTTGAAGGCGCGGTTTCTGTCGGTCACACTTGGTCAGGCTTTTCCGCTCGCCGCATCGGGTGCGGAGATTGCCGTTGCCAGCGGCGCAAATGTTGACTTTCGTCCCGCCGTTACACAGATCGCCGGCGGCGGTTTCATGCTGGCATTTTACTCCACAAATGGGACAGTGAGTGGGCGCATCTACAATTCA
>JANMEM010000224.1:0-3516 GCA_031376985.1 Hyphomicrobiales bacterium | reverse complement strand
CGGAATGATGATTTGCGCGGTGTGGCTTTGCGTGCGGGCGTCGTTGATTTTGAGAAGTTCGTCATAGGCTTTGATGCGGGCCTTGCTCTTGGCCTGACGCGCAGTGGGGGATTTTGAAATCCATTCGGTCTCGCGTTCCAGAACCTTGACGCGGGCGGCGTCTTCACGGCCCTCTTGGGCAAAGCGCTTCGCTTTTTGGCCTAGGTAGGCGGAGTAGTTGCCTTCATAGGGAATGCCCCTGCCCCGGTCGAGTTCCAGAATCCAGCCTGTGACATTGTCGAGGAAGTAACGGTCATGGGTGACGATGAGGATGGCACCGGGATAATCGCGCAGGTGATGTTCGAGCCAGTTCACTGACTCGGCGTCGAGATGGTTTGTCGGTTCGTCGAGCAGGATGAGGTCGGGTTTTGCCAACAGCAAGCGCGTCAAGGCGATGCGGCGTTTTTCACCGCCGGAGAGTTTTTCGACTGAAGCGTCACCCGGCGGGCAACGGAGCGCGTCCATGGCCTGTTCGACCTGGGCCTCCAAATCCCAAAGATTTTGCGCGTCGATCACGTCTTGCAGCTTGCCTGCTTTTTCGGCGTTCTCTTCATTATAGTCGGCCATCAGGGCGTTGTAGTCGTCGAGGATTGCTTTCTTGGCTGCTACCCCTTCCATGACGTTGCCGAGAACGTCCTTGGTAGGATCAAGCTGAGGCTCCTGTTCCAAATAGCCACAGGTGGCCCCTTGGGCGAGCCAGGCTTCTCCGTTCCATTCCTTGTCCAGCCCCGCCATGATTTTGAGCAGTGTGGATTTGCCGGAACCATTGGGACCGAGCACACCGATTTTGGCGTCCGGATAGAACGACAGGTACACATTGTCGAGCACCTTCTTGCCGCCCGCGTATGACTTCGAGAGGCCTTGCATTGAGTAGATGAATTGACGTGCCATGAGAACGCTGGAATCCTGCAGTATGGTTGTTTGCAGGGCTTCTAGTGGCTGGTCCGCTTCGTGTAAACGATTATGCGATCAGTGGGTGCAGGCCCCCGGGCGCTGCTCCACTATGGTCTATGACAGATAAATAACATCCCGGTATAGGCAAAGTCAGTTCCGCAATCCCGATTTGATACAGTCATTGTCAGGAGACGTGGGCGACACGAGCGAGATGTTCAGAAGCGTCTTTCAGAACCCGGCTGATGTTATTCTGGGTTTCACGCTGGCTCAATGTCATTGCAGTTTCCAGGGTGTCACTCACCGAAGCGAGGTCCAGGCGCAACTTGCCGATTTCGCCTTCGACAAGACCCTTGGTGCGCAGGTGTTGTGCTTCCAATTTCTGGTCGGCCACATCCTTGGCGTCCTGCACCAGTGACAGGGCTTCCTTGCGCACCGCGTTAAGTTCCTCACGAATACTTGAAAACACTTTCTTGCTTTCAATGGTCATGCCGTCGGTCAAGCTTTGAAATTCAGCCTTGAAAGCATTCAATTGATCAAGGCTGGTCTGCTTTAAAGCGACTTCCAGCTCGGAATTGCGCTTTTGAAGATCTCTCATGACAGCGCGCAATTCAGCTTCGCGTTCGTCAAATATCTTCATCAGTTCTTCGAGGCGGGCTTCATTCAATTGCTGGGTCGGACCAACGACAAGCTCTCGCAGCTTCATAAGGGCGGCGTTGGCGTCGGTTTCGGCACTGTTGCGAGCCAGATCAACACCCGTTGCTGCGACATAGCGCGGGGGGGCCTCGGAAACTGCGGCTTTGGCCACAAGTGCTAATGGCACCTTGACTGTGTTTTTCATGGCAGGGTGCCTCACGTCGCGATATTTGCGGGCGGCACCTTTTGTGGCATCTTCGTTGTGTTCCATTACATTCGACATACTTGTTGCTCCTTTGCTGTTCGATGGAGATCATAGAGCAAGCCGACAGCCAAATGGGCAAAACTGTTCAGCAAAAGCGAAATTAAGCCTAACGATTCATGGTAAATATTTTATCCGCTGTTGTCTTCGGCGTTGAGTTTTTTCTGGTAACGGCCCTGTATGATGTCAACGATGACCAAGGCTCCCACCACAAAATAGAATGTGCTCTTTGCCATTGGTTCCACGTCGTAGCCAAAGAACGAGAGGTGGGCGATGTGACCGCCTTCGGCTGTGAGCATGACGCCGACAAGCAGCAACACGAAAAGTCCCAGCACTTCGTAGAGCCGATTCTTTTCGAGGAAGCGAGCGACGTGGTCTGCGAGGACCACCATCAATATGCCGGACAGAAGAATGGCTGTGGCCATGACAATGAAATGGTCCGTGAGAGCTACGGCGGAGAGAACCGTGTCAAACGAGAAGACAATATTCATGACCAAAATCCAGAACAGGGCCGAAGCGACGCTGCGATGTTTTGGTCCTTCGCCTTCTTCGTGTTCGAGGTCATCCACTGTGAGCATATGGCGGATTTCCTTGAGGGCGGTATTTATCAGGAACAAGCCACCCAGCAACACAATGAGGCTGTGGCCATTGAAGTCGCCATGAAAGAAGGAGATGTCGATCTTGAACCACGAGGCCTGAAACATGGCAATCAATTGCAGCACAACAAACAGCAAAACGATACGCAAGGCGATGGCGAGTATGGTCCCAATTTTACGGACATAGGCCTGTTGCGCGGGCGCCACGCGTTTGGCTTCAATAGTGATATAGAGCAGGTTGTCGAAGCCCAGCACGGTTTCAAGTGCTGTCAACACCAGCAGTGTTGTCAGGTTTTCAACGGTGAAAAGATTCGCAAACATGGCCCCTCCGGAATTGGAAGTCGGTGATTAGCCGTTTCCGCGCCGCATGGAAAGCCACCAGATGAGAATCCCAACGACGAACGGCGGCAACGAGAGAACGGTGATGATTTCCCAGCCCACATAGTCGTTTGAACGCATGCCGTTTGAAATCCAATCACCGAGGAACAGTGCCCCGCAGCCCCCGGAAAACAACGCGGTCAGCACACCCGCAGCGGCAAACATCAGGCGTAGAGTAGAGTGACGAGGTAGCCCTGCTGCGACACGCTTTTTCTCGCGCCAGTCCAGAATGAACCAGATCAATCCGATGGGAACAAGAACGGCAAAAATCAATCCCATGGACATCTCATTAATCCTTCCCGACCTTTTGCCGACGCTTTTCACGTTCACGGCGTATGCCCCAGACAAGCAGAGCAACGCCACACCCAAGGGGCACCAACCAGACTACTGGATAATCGCCCTGCAAAAGAATGGCACATCCGCCACCAAACAAAGTGAGCAGTGCTCCAAGAATAATCAGGAGGATGTTCATTACCCTGCCCTCGCCTTCGACCTCTTCATCCGCTCTTGTGCGGCAGTGTCGCGGTAGAACAGGTTGTAGGTGTCGAAAGGAATGATCTGTCCTGCGGGGGTGACGAAATGGACGCAACTGCGCTTGACCCTGGAGATGCAGAAATTGTGGGCGTCAAGGAATTCGACGATGGCGATGCGGAAGATGTTTTCATAGCCCATGCCCTCCGGCACCGGAATTTGCGGCAGGCAGCACAGCAGCGC
>JANMEM010000222.1:0-2629 GCA_031376985.1 Hyphomicrobiales bacterium | reverse complement strand
GTTGCTGATACCGCACCGGTTGATTTGCGGGGGTCAGCGTTTGGAATATTCAATCTTGCAGTGGGTATCGCATTGCTGACTGCAAGCGTGGTCGCTGGTGGTTTGTGGGACGTCTACGGACCACAGGCAACGTTTCTGGCGGGGGCTGGATTTGCGGTTTTGGCTCTGGCGGGGCTGATAGTGGCATCGCGCCAGCGCTGACGAGCGGGGCTCCTACTCTGCTGCTTCCGCAGTCGCTGGCATTCCAAGTGCGGCAAGATAGACGTCGATCATTGATTCTTCTTCCGAGCGTTCTGCTTCGTCTTTTTTGCGCAGCGAAATGACCTTACGCAAAATCTTCACGTCAAAGCCATTGCCTTTGGCTTCGGCGTAGACTTCCTTGATGTCTCCGGCGATGGTTTTCTTTTCTTCTTCGAGGCGTTCAATACGCTCGACGATGGTGCGCAATTGTCCGTGGGCGAAGGAGGTTTTAACGTTGTCTGCCATGTTGAATTCCTTAGTGTGATTTGGGTTTGGCCGTTTCAGTGGCGAATTTCTGTTGTTGATCTGTTGTGGCTTCGCGCTGGTGCAGCGCCTTCCACTGGTCAAAAGGCATGCCGTAGACGTGTTCGCGGGCGGCATCCTTGGTCATTTCAATGCCTTTGGCCTTTGCGGCGTCCTGCATCCAGTTTGACAGGCAGTTCCTGCAGAAGCCCGCAAGGTTCATCATGTCAATATTCTGAACATCACTGCGGGTTTGCAGGTGTTCCAGCAGCCTGCGGAAAGCTGCGGCTTCAAGTTCTGTTTGAGTGTCCTGATCCATGGAATATCCCTTAGTCTGCGTTTGCACTCACCTCCACTGCCAAAGCAGATTCATCCACAGGGGCAATAAATCTGTGGAAGTTGGGGGTGGCGGCAAAAGTCCTTCCAAATCTCGGCAAAAAGTGGGAAAAGCCGGACGATGTTTTGATTTGACGGCCTCGCGCTGCAGATTAAATCTGGCCGATAGTTAAATTGGTAGTCTGGGAGGGTACGGCATGAATCGTGGATTCGTATGTGTTCTGGGGGCATTGCTGCTTCTGGGAGGCTATGCGTCACCTGCCAAGGCAGACCTGAAATTGTGCAACAACACAGACAGTCGTGTTGGTGTGGCCATTGGATACAAAGACAAGGAAGGCTGGGCCTCAGAGGGCTGGTGGACAGCGGAACCACAATCTGCATCGCCAAAAAATTGCCTGACCCTGCTCAAAGGATCACTAATAGCCCGCTACTACTATGTCTATGCCGTTGACTACCAAAAGGGTGGCAGCTGGGGCGGCAAGTCCATGCTCTGCATCAGGGACAAGATTTTCACGATCCGCGGTTTCGAAAAATGCGAAGACCGCGCCTATAACAAAGTAGGCTTTTTTGAAGTCGACACCGGCGAAGAATCAGACTGGACGATTTCACTGTCCGGCGAAAAAACCACACAAGGTACCCCGTAACGTGCATCGCAATCGTAAAGTCAAAATCCTGGCCACGCTTGGCCCGGCGTCCAACACACCTGAGATGATCGAAAAACTTTTCATGGCTGGTGCTGACGTGTTCCGCATCAACATGAGCCACACGAGCCACGAACTGCTGCGGACGTTGCACGGTCATATTCGTGAAGTGGAAAAAAAGGTGGGACGGCCGATTGGCATTCTGGCGGATTTGCAGGGACCAAAAATCCGCATTGGCACGTTCGCCGAGAAGTCAGTACATATCAAAGCGGGTGATACGTTCATTTTTGATACGGACAAAACACCCGGAACTGCGCAGCGGGTTTACCTGCCGCACCCTGAAATTTTTGCGGCGGCACAGGTTGGTGACAATTTGCTGCTGAATGATGGTCGCTTGCGTGTGGAAATTACATACTGCACACCTGAACGATTGACCACGAAGATCATCTACGGCGGCGATTTGTCAGACCGCAAGGGCGTCAATCTGCCCGACACCGTGATTCCGATTCCGGCACTCACAGAAAAAGATCGCGCTGATCTCGAAGCTGCCGCTGTGCAAGGCGTGGACTGGATCGCTCTGTCGTTTGTGCAACGTGCTGCCGACGTGATTGAAGCGCGGAAACTTGTGGCCGGACGTGCAGCAGTGATGGCAAAGATTGAAAAGCCATCGGCTCTTTTGGTTCTCGACGAGATTTTGCAGAATTGCGATGCCTTGATGGTGGCGCGTGGCGACCTTGGTGTGGAACTTCCAATTCAAGCTGTTCCTGCCCGCCAAAAGCAAATCACCCGCCTTGCCCGCAAATATGGAAAGCCCGTGGTGGTAGCCACACAGATGTTGGAGTCGATGGTCACAGAACCCGTGCCGACCCGCGCTGAAGTCTCTGACGTGGCCACTGCGGTTTATGAAGGGGCTGACGCTGTCATGTTGTCAGCTGAAAGCGCCTCCGGTGCCTGGCCTGTGAAAGCTGTCGAGATGATGGATAGCGTGGCCAAGAATGTCGAACTGGATTCACTCTATCGCGGCATTATTCATGCCCAGCGGGCTGAACCAGAGGCAACAGCTGCTGACGCGATTTCGGCTGCGGCACGCACCATTGCTGAAACTCTCGAGGTTCCAGTGATTGTCTGTTACACGGGCACTGGATTGACGGGCTTACGCGTTACGCGCG
>JANMEM010000199.1:0-2298 GCA_031376985.1 Hyphomicrobiales bacterium | reverse complement strand
ATCCCAAACACGGCATTGCCATGCAGGGCGACCCTGCCCTGCCACCGGATTTCAAGAACCTGCCCTATGTCAATCCGGACGCGCCACAGGGCGGGCAATTGCGACAGGCGATTACGGGAACGTTTGACACACTCAATCCCTTCATCATCAAGGGCAATGCCGCAAACGGCATTCGCACCTACATGTTTGAAAGCCTGATGGCGCGTAACAGCGATGAACCGTTCTCACTTTATGGATTGCTGGCAGAAAGCATTGATGCGTCGGATGACCGCCAGACTTTCACTTACAAGATCAGGCCGGAAGCGAAGTTCTCAGATGGTACGCCGGTTACTGCGGCGGATGTTGTCTTTTCCATGGAGACCCTGCGCGACAAAGGTCGCCCCAATTACAAGAACAATTATGCAAAAGTAAAATCGGTAGAGACGCCGGATGATCATACTTTGGTGTTCCGTCAGGACGCCGGCGACCGGGAGTTGCCGCTGATCATGGGGCTGATGCCGATCCTGTCAAAAAAGTCGTGGCAGGGCCGCAACTTCGACGAGATCACATTCGTCCCGCTGGTGGGCTCTGGCCCCTATGTTATCGACGACGTAAAAGCTGACGAAAGCATTTCCTACAAAAAGAACCAGGACTATTGGGGCAAAGGCCTCTCCATCAACAAAGGGCTATGGAATTTTGATACCGTACGATTTGATTATTATCGCGATGCCAATGCAGCCTTCGAAGCCTTCAAGAAAGGCGATGTCGATGTGCGTATGGAAGAAGAACCAAGCCGCTGGAACAAAGCCTATGACTTTGCCGCCTTGACGGAGGGCAAAGTGGTCAAGGAGTTCGTTGAACAACGCTCCCCTGCCCCGGCGTCCGGTTTTGCCTTCAACACGCGGCGCAAGATCTTCGAGGACGTGCGAGTGCGCGAAGCCCTTGTCACGGCGTTTGATTTTGAATGGGCCAATACCAATTTGTACAGCGACAGCTACAAGCGTATTCATGGTTATTTTTCAGGTTCCGCCTTGAGTTCACAAGGCAAGCCTGCCGATGCGGCCGAATTGGCCATTATCGGTGAGGGTGGACTCGCGGCGCCCTATCTTGATGGAAGTTACCGAATTCCGGTGAGTGATGGTTCCGGCAAGGACCGCAAAAATTTGCGAAAGGCCGTGGGGCTTTTAGGGGAAGCTGGCTGGACGATCGCAGATGGTAAATTGCAGGACAAGGACGGCAATCCGTTTGCATTTACCATCACCATTGGCAGTGCCGACCAGGAGCCGATGGCGCTGCACTTTCAGCGCACGTTGCTACTCATTGGCATCGACATGCAAATCAAGACCGCTGACTCTGCCCAGTTCACGGCTCTGCAGAAAACCTATGACTATGACATGATCCCCGTGACGTGGTTCAACTCCCTGTCACCTGGCAATGAGCAGAAGCTGTATTTCGGCTCTGACGGCAAGACAAAGGAAGGCACGCGGAACTACCCCGGCATCGCCGACCCGAAGGTTGACGCTGCCATTGAAGCCATGTTGAAGGCGACTGACCGGGCCGGTTTTGAATCTGCTGTCAGGGCGGAGGATCGCCTGCTTGTCGCAGGCCATTATGTCGTGCCGCTGTATACCAAAGGCGGGCAATGGGTGGCACGGTGGACTTATATTGGCCGTCCGGATAAACAACCGCTTCCCGGCTTTGAAGCCACCACTCTTTGGCGTGTTCCCTGATGCAAAAAATTTCCATCGACGTGATTTCGGACGTCATTTGTCCCTGGTGCTTTCTCGGAAAACGCAGGCTGGACAAGGCGATAGCCATGGTTCCTGAGATCGCGGTGGAGGTTCATTTCCGTCCATTCTTTCTAGATCCCACGATCCCGGAAGCGGGATTAGATCGCCATGCCTATATGGCCGGAAAGTTCGGTGAAGAGAGGTTGAAGACCATCCATGATCCATTGATTGCCGCTGGAAAGGAAGACGGTGTGCCCTACGCCTTCGACAAAATCACACGCACGCCAAGTTCAATGAATGCGCATCGTTTGGTGCGTTGGGCGCACCTGATTGGCAGCCAGCGTCAAGTCATGGAAGCCTTGTTCATGGCCTATTGGAGCTGGGGCAAGGATATCAGCGACATCGAAGTGTTGAAGACCATTGCGATTGTGAATGGTTTGAACGGTCCTGAGATAGCCGAGGAATTGGCTACCGACCGGGATAAAAAAGAGATACTCGAAGAAGCGGAACTGGCGCAGCAAATCGGTGTTACGGGCGTTCCGACGTTTGTGGTGAACCGCACATATGGTGCTGTGGGTGCTCAGCCAGT
>JANMEM010000154.1:0-1711 GCA_031376985.1 Hyphomicrobiales bacterium | reverse complement strand
CACCTCCAGCAACATGAACGCCAATGAAGTGGTGGCGAACCTGGCCTTGCGCGAATTGCAGCGCCCGGCGGGTGATTACAAAACCATTCATCCCAACGACCACGTCAACCTGTCGCAATCCACGAACGACGTTTACCCCACAGCCGTGCGCCTCACCATGATCCGCTGCTGCCCGGCACTGATTGCAGAACAAGAAGCCTTGAAAGCCGCCTTGATGGTGAAGGCCGAAGAATTCCACGACGTCATTAAAGTGGGACGCACGCAGTTGATGGACGCCGTGCCCATGCGTCTGGGCCATGAGTTCCGTGGCTTTGCCGTAACGCTGGGTGAAGACATCGACCGTTTGCGCGAAGTGGCAAACCTGCTGCGCGAGGTCAATCTGGGCGGCACCGCCATTGGCACCGGAATCAACACACCTGAGGGCTACACCGAAGCCGTGATCAAGCATCTCTCAGACGTGTCGGGCGAGCGCATGGTCGCGGCGGGTGACTTGATCGAAGCCACGTCAGACATGGGGGCCTTCATCACCTTCTCCGGCGTGTTGAAACGCATCGCCGTCAAGCTGTCCAAAATCTGCAATGATCTGCGTCTCTTGAACAGCGGCCCTCGTGCGGGCTTTGGCGAAATCAAGTTGCCAGCCGTTCAGGCAGGTTCTTCCATCATGCCGGGCAAGGTCAATCCCGTCATGCCGGAGGTGATCAACCAGATCGCTTACCAAGTCATCGGCAATGACATGACCGTGACAATGGCGGCAGAAGCAGGCCAGCTGCAACTCAACGCTTTTGAGCCCGTCATCGTCTTCAACATCCTGCAATCCATGCGCATGCTCACCCGCGGCATGAAGGTGCTGCGCGAAAAGTGCATCATCGGCATTGAGGCTGACCGTGAACGCTGCCAGGAATTGCTTGATCATTCACTGGTGGCCGTCACCGCCATCAACCCCTACATCGGCTACGTCGAAGCCAGCCGGGTGGCCAAGGAAGCCCTGAAGTCACGCCGCTCCGTTCGAGAAGTGGTACTGACGGAAAAACTGATGACCGAATCGCAATTGGCCGAGGCCTTCACGACGGAGAATTTGCTGGGGCAGCGTAAAAGCCAAAATTGACATTTGAGAAAATTCTGACTAGTCTGACTAGCCAGAATTGGAGTGCTTCCCATGAACCACTATTCACGGACTTGGCCCTTGCAGGAAGCCAAGGCAAAATTCAGCGAACTTGTCAAACTGGCCCAAAGCGAGGGGCCGCAGACTGTGACAGTACATGGTCACCCAGCTGTCGTGATCTCGAAAGCTCCTGACGCATTGAAAGATATGTCTCATATGACTGGTACTGACTTCATCGCTGCCATGAGAAGGGGACAATTGTTTGACTTTGAAATGCCACCGCGCCCTTTGCATTGGGCCGTGGACGATTTCTCCTTCGACGATGACGAAGAGCAAACATGAATTGGCTTCTCGACACCAATGTGATTTCAGAACTGAGAAAGCCGCGGCCACACGAAAATGTTCTGACGTGGTACCGAAGCGTGAATGTAAACCAAATGCATACATCGACCTTGAACATTGCTGAGCTGGTTTACGGAGCGGAAGTTCAGAAAGATTTGATCAAGAGGAGAGAGTTGCTGCGTTGGATTGATGAAGATGTTCGCATGTTGTTATCAGGCAGGATAAAAGAGATTTCTGAGAACGTACTTATGCGCTGGAGAATCGTGA
>JANMEM010000174.1:0-1827 GCA_031376985.1 Hyphomicrobiales bacterium | reverse complement strand
CAAGCGGTCAGCGAGATCGAACACGTCATGCAGGTCATGGCTGATCAGGAAAATGCCGATTCCCTCCGCTTTCAGCTGCTTGATAAGTTCACCAACCTGTGCGGTTTCCTGCGGACCCAGAGCAGCTGTCGGTTCATCCATAATCAGGATGCGCGCATTGAAGTGAATGGCGCGGGCGATGGCAACAGACTGGCGTTGCCCGCCAGACAGCTTGGAAACTGGTTCCTTGAAGCGGCGGAAGTTTGGGTTCAGACGATGCATCACCTTGCGGCATTCGGCTTCCATGGCAACGTCATCAAGCGTGCCGAAACCCGTCTTAAGTTCACGACCGAGATAGAGATTGGCAGCGGCATCCACATTGTCGGCCAAAGCCAGCGTTTGATAAATAGTCTCGATGCCCTGGGCCTTTGCGTCGCGCGGATTGTTGATGGTAACTTCCTTGCCCTCGACAAATATCTGTCCGGCGTCACGTTTATAGGCGCCAGACAGCACTTTGATGAGGGTGGATTTGCCGGCACCATTGTGGCCGAGAAGCCCGACAACTTCACCCGGATATAAATCCAGCGAAGCATGGTCAACGGCCTTGATGCCACCGAAGGCGATGGAGATATCTTTCATCTCGATCAGTGGTGTGCCCCGGGCTTTCGCCGGAGCCTGGGGGGCACGCCCCACAACAGCTACCGGCGTCTCGTGAGTTTCAGTGACCTTGGCCTTTTTGGCGGCTGGTCTTTTTGTTGATGGTTTTGCCATGGTTGCCTCGCCTTATTTTACACGACGGGAATAAAGTTGATCGAGATAGACGGCGAGCACGAGAACCGCACCGACAACCACGTTCTGAAACGCAGCGGGCAGGTTGAGCAGCGACATGCCGGAGATGATGGACTGCATCATCAAGGCGCCGATCATGGCACCGTAAATCGTGCCGACACCGCCTGCCAGCGACGTGCCGCCGATGACAGTGGCGGCAATCACGTAAAGCTCATTGGTGAGGCCAAGGGCGTTGGTGGCTGCATTGAGGCGGGCTGATGAGATGACCGCGGAGATACCAACCAGCGCACCCATGAGGGCAAAGACCTTGACGATCATCCACTTGGTGTTGATACCTGCGAGTTCGGCTGCTTCAGGATTGCCGCCGATGGCATAGACATAGCGGCCAAACTGCGTGCGTGTGGCAAGAAACGTCATCATCAATCCCACAAGCAGTGCCACGATTACTGGCAGCGAGTAGCCACAGTAATAGATCAGGCCATCGGTGCAACGCACCACCACGTCACCGGCCATGCAGACTGCGGTGCCGTCCCTGTTTTCAACGCCCGGCGGAATGGTGACGCCATTGGCCTTGGCATAATTTTCGATCAGCTTGAAGGGCCAGGGATAAGAATTCATCACATGGGTGACTTCCAGCACGACGGCGCTGCCCATGGCGGCCAGAAAGACTTCCGCCCAGACGGGTCGCAGTGGAAAGTTGAAACGCTGGCGCTGTTTGCGACCATTGACGATTGCAAAAATAATGGCTGCGCAAACAACAAGGGCAATGGCCCAGCTCCAGAATGGGCCGAGCCAGCTTGCAGGAATGCCACCACCAAACACTTCGAATGTCTTGTCCATGGGAGCAACGGTCTCGCCCTTGGCCATATAAAAGGCGATGCCGCTGTATGCGAGAAGACCGCCCAGCGTGACGATGAAGGCGGGAATCTTGGCGTAGGCGGTGAGATAGCCGTTGAAAGCCCCGACTGCGGCGCCCAACAAAATGCAAACCAGAACACCGAGTATCCAGATCGCTGGATGACCCACGCCAAGCATGGGTGCCAGTTTGAAGACTTGTAC
>JANMEM010000045.1:0-1521 GCA_031376985.1 Hyphomicrobiales bacterium | reverse complement strand
TCAGATCCATGATCAGCTTCTGCAGGCCGGCATAGCTGTTTTTGCCCGTCTTGTCGTAAATCGCGTCAATCTGGCTGCGGATGGTGTGAACAGACACACCGCGCGACAGGGCAATGTCGGCGGCTACCAGCCCGTTTGAGGCTTGTGTTGCCACGTGCTTTTCCGCCGTCGTCAACCCGAACAGCGCGGCAATGGCGTCGATGGTTGGCAGCGGATCGCCTTTGGGTGTTGCAATGAAAATGGCAGCGGCGGCACGGTTGTGGAACTGTGAACGCTCCGCCCGGCGGCCCAGCGGCAGCACATGGGCAATGGCGGGAAATTGGGTTTTGTACAGCGGCACGCCAAGGCCTGAACAGGACAGTGCGACTTCCGCCCGTTCACTCAGCACCACGGCTTTCTGCACGGCAGAATGCGCCATTTCATTTTGAATGTTCAGCTTTTTCCCAAAGGTTTTGAGCAATGTGCCCTGGCGCAGGTAGTCTTCCGCAATCGGGTTGGCGAACAGCAATTGCATGTCGGCATCCACCACCAGCACAGCCAGACTGAAACTCTCAACCACCTCACGGAACATATTGCTTTCACGCACCTGCGTTTCAAACAAATCGCCAATGGTGACAGCGCGGCGGATATGTGGGACGAGTGCCCTGAGGGTTTCAAACTCAGCGATGCTGTAGGGACTGCGGTCAGCCGAACCCACCATGCCAAGTGTGGCCACGCGGTCTGTCTGGTTCATCAGGGAAATGGCAACACCGTCACCCATGCGGGCGGGAATGGCATAGTCTTGCACAAAGGAACTGTTCTGGAACATCGCCACGCCTCCAGGCCCCATCAGGGCGCAGAGCTGTTGCAAAGCGGTTGGCTCATCAATTTCCAGCTTGTGCATGATTTTGAAAAACGGGTTCTTTTCAACATGGGTGGCCAGAAGCTGTGATTTTTCAGGCACACCGGCAATGGCCGCCATGCGGGTTGTCTGTAGTCTGGGGTTACTTACGCTCAGCCAAACCACATCGCTTTCGAAATGATCGGCGATATTGCCGAGAGCAGGCGTCCAGGTCGCGGGCGCTGCGATACAATCATATATTGTGCCGATAAAGTTTGAAAGCTTTTCGGATTCTAACACGGTGGCTTCAATTCAGTTCAGTCCCCTTGCAAGTAGACGTGCCGTGTCCGCGACGCTGCAAACGGCAACAACCTAAGCAAGAGTGACCTGAATTTGATTTGAATACAAGCTCTTGTTGTAAAATCTATGAGTCCAGCTTCTGCATCGGCTGCGGCATGGCTTGCTGCTGCTTGCCCTCCGGTTGGGCCACAATGCGGAAGACTTTGCTGGTGGGCATGTCGCGCCAGAAGGCGAGTTTGGCGTAACGCTCAAACAGGTCGGGCGGCAGAATGGTTTGCCTTGCGCGGGGTTCAACTTTCGGGTGGACGCGGTGCAACCCGTCAAGGCCCAGCTGCGCGTCAAACTCCGGCGCGTCGTACTGTACATTTTCAAAGTCGTGGGTGAAGGGCTTCTCTCCCAGA
>JANMEM010000565.1:0-8885 GCA_031376985.1 Hyphomicrobiales bacterium | reverse complement strand
ATCTCATAGACGACATTGTTCATCCACGGAGTTTTGAAAGCTGTGCCGTGGCCACATTCATGCCAGCGCGCATCGCAAGCCGAACCATAAAGCACGCCATAGGCGAGCAAGAAAGGCACGCACCACCAGCTTCCCCAAAAGTAAATTGTGCCAGAGGCCGCAGCAATCATTGTCCCCAACCAAATTGCGGTGTTTATGAGTGCAGGCGTATCCGAGCGCTGCATTAATTCCTTCATGATGTTGCGTGGCACATCCGAATGATACCATTCGGCCGAAGCCAGCCCCTTCTCAAGAGCCTCACGCGTGCTCGTCCCATCGAGGCTGTAATCACGCTTCGTGCGGACCTCGTTGAGTTCAACGGTTGTCATTTGCCTCTCCTTTTGATGCCATGCTCGTCAGACTCCGGTCACGCGCATGCCTTCCATGAAATGTCGCCTCAACAAGAGAAACAAAACGATGGCGGGCAAGCTGGCAATCAAAGCAGCGGTTAACGAGAGATTGGGTCCAGCGGTTGTGTAGCTGCCGTGAAATATCTGCAGCGAATTCATGATCGAGCGCACTTCTTCGCGATTTCCGAGGACTGTTGAAAACAACAGATCATTCCATATCCAGGTGAACTGTAAAAGAAAGGTCGCAGTCATCGGGCCAATACAGTTCGGCAGGATTATCGACCAGAACACACAGAATTCACTGGCGCCGTCCATGCGGGCGGCTTCATCCATTTCCCGTGATAGTCCGTTCAGATAGTTGCGCAAAACCAATACGGGGAAAGGTATGCACACCGCAGTGTAGAACAACAGCATTCCAAAATGTGTATTGATGATGCCGATTTTCTGATAGGCGAAAAACAAGGGGATCAAATAGATTTGAAAAGGAAAGATGGTTCCCGCGAAAATCAACATGAACCAGAAATTTTGTCGCTTGAAACTGATGCGCGTCAAACCAAAGGCCGCCATGGCCGCAAAAAACACGGCAAGACCGGCACCAACGAGCCCATACAGTGCGGAGTTTGCAAAGCCCGCGCCCATTTTGGCGGTGTTCCAGGCGGATATCGCATTGTCAACAATGGGTGACAACCCGGCAGGCAGGGACAAGGGGTTGTTTGCAGTATATTCGGCATGGGTCTTAAAAATCGAGACAGCCATATAATAGAACGGCACAACCCAGATCAAGCTGATCAGAACGGCAACAATTACACTTGGCCACTTCTTCTTTGTCGATGCGCGTTCTTTGGCTTCAATGGCGGCGAAATTGATCTGTCGTGTTGCTGGCACCATGACTCTACCTGGTCATCTTGTCGACGCGGCTTTGCATCACTGTCTGAATCCAAGTGACGCTAAACACGACAAAACCAATAATAACTGCGATAGCAGAGCCAAACGCCCATGAACCTTTCTGGAAAGATTCAAAATACATATAGACGGCCAAAGACAAGGTGCGCTGGCCTGGGTATCCCACGCCCATCACCCAGAGGAGATCAAACGTTGTGAACCCTGAAAGGACCGATAGAATCGTTACGACGACAAGTGTCGGCATGAGCAGGGGCATGACGATATGCCAAAATGCCTGAGCGTTGGTTGCTCCATCCACCCGGGCCGCTTCCAGTGGGTCTTTGGGAATGGCGCTCAAACCAAGCAAGACCAGCACCATGACCAGACCTACGGATTGCCAGACAAACGTAGCGATGATGGCTGGTGTGACTGTATTATCCTGGTAGAGCCAGCCAATATCAACGGGTCGGCCAGTAGTCATTGCAAGCAAGCTATTGAGCACGCCGTGGGGCGCATAAACATGGAACCAGATGACTGCAACTGCAGTCGGCGCCAAAATGCGCGGCAGAAAAATAATGTTTTTGAAAAGATTTCCAAAGGCAACACCGCGCAGGAACACGGCAAGCCCAAATCCAATCGCCAAAGGAAATACTACTGACGCCGCAACCCATACAGCAGTATTATAAAAAGCCGCATCGAAATATGGATTGCCAGGCAATTTTGCATAGTTTGAAAACCCTGCAAATTCATCTAGCCCGGCGAACTTCTTCCATTTCGTGAAGCTGAAATAGATATTGTAGACCACTGGCATCAGCAACAGGCCGCAAACCAAAACGATGGCCGGGCTCATAAACGCAAAAGCTTTCCAGAAGTTGCGTTGCATCGCACGATCCTCGACAGCTTTGACCCGATGCCAACCGATGCGTTGCATCAGTTGCAGGTCAGTTTCACGATGCGGATGTTTCGCCATTTCCTGATCCAGTAAAACGGGTGGCCCCCATGAGGGACCACCCACAGTGGCCTATTGCTTTTCAGCCCAATAGGCAGCGTTCAATTTCTGTGTATTGGCCATGACACTTTCAGCGGTTTCCATGGTCGGTGTGAGCATGAAGCGATTCAATTCTGCCACCATCTCACCCTGCAGATCAGCAGGGACTGCCTCCCACCAGCGTGGGAAAGACACCGTCTTCATGGCAGCAACTTCATCATTGATTTTCTTGACGATGACGTTGGGCGGGTTGGCTTTGGAATTGCCAAGTGCGTTGCCAGATGCGGCAGCCCAAACGTTGGCTCCGTCCACGGACACAAAATACTTGAGTGCATTGACAACTTCGGGCTTGGCCATACCTTTCTTCGAAACCATGATTGGACCACCTTCCAGAATGGTCGAAGACGGCAATGCAGGATCCATGTTGGGCATGATGAATGCATCAAAGTCTGCGCCGGGTTTCATTCCAGCCTTTTCGACGAGGCCAATGGCCCAATCGCCAATCAGGTTCATGGATCCCTTGTTTTTAGCAAAGTCTGCAACTTCCTCGGTTGAACGTGGATCAGTGAAATAGCCCTTGGCATACCAATCAGCCCAGATCTTGAAGGCATTGCGCACCGGTTCGCTGTCATAGGCAACCTTGCCTGTGTGGAGGCCCATATAAGCTTCCGGATTGGTACGCAGCATAATCTCTTCAAACCAGATAAAACCGCGCCAGCCGTCCTGCGTTGTTGCAACAAACGGCGTAATTCCGGCCGCCTTCAGTTTCTCGGCATTTGACACGAATTCAGCCCAGGTCTTTGGCTCGGATATTCCTGCCTTTGCGTAGTCTGCCTTGTTATAGAGAACAATCCAGCGCGACAGATGTAGTGGCACGCCATAAACATGATCGCCAACCT
This sequence comes from Hyphomicrobiales bacterium, assembly GCA_031376985.1. Classification (GTDB taxonomy): domain Bacteria; phylum Pseudomonadota; class Alphaproteobacteria; order Rhizobiales; family Aestuariivirgaceae; genus Aestuariivirga. Next base: position 5,727 of record JANMEM010000565.1, on the reverse strand, counting down.
TATAGAAGTCGCGCACGCCTTCAGAGAACTCGCCACTCTTGATCATTTCGGCCCAGACATCGTCGAGCTCTGCAATGGCGCCGGTCTTGATCAGCTCTTCATAAACGCCGCCTGTCCACCAGGTGAAAATGTCCGGAGGATCATTGGCAGCAATTGATGACTGCATATATGCCTTGTATTGTTCGGGTGGCGAATAGGCATTCTGCTTCATTGTTACGCCGGTAGCCTTGGTTTCGGCATCGCCAACCTTTTGCAGGGCCTCGGCCCAAAATGCCTTGTCGTGAACGAGGGTAACTTCGGCAGCATAAGCGCTGACCACACTTGCCGACATCAAACCTGCAAATGCCAGGGAAAGTAGTTTGGTCTTAAAGTTCATAACGTCCTCCCATTTTACTTCAGTTTCAGGCTGCCCTTATGGACTCGCCTGTATCTCCGTTGAAAACATGCATTTTTTCAACATTGAATTTGAATGCCATGATTTCGTCCTGGGCCACAAATCTTGGTTGAGCCATGCGGCTCACAAATTCTGTGCCGGCATAGGATGAAAACAATAGAGTTTCGTTTCCGAGCATTTCCGTGAAACCAATTGCAGACTTGAAATCCGATACCTTTTTGGCATCTGTGCTCCGCTCTTGCGGAACAATGTCCTCGGGTCTGAATCCGGCGACCAGTTTTTGCCCCTCTTCAAAGCCTGTGCCAAACCGTGACTTTGAAATTGGAATCTTGAACCCATCGCCGACAAAGGTCGCGGCGCCCCCGGACACAGACGCACGTCCAGAAAAAAAGTTCATTTGGGGTGTGCCAATAAATCCGGCAACGAATTGATTGGCGGGACTGCCGAAAATCTCCATGGGTGAGCCCGACTGCTCAATCACACCATCACGCATAACCACAATCACATCTGCCAGAGTCATGGCTTCAACCTGATCATGGGTCACGTAGATTGTTGTGACTTGCAACCGCCTCTGGAGCTTTTTAATTTCAATGCGCATTTGGTTACGCAATTTGGCATCCAGATTGGACAAGGGTTCATCAAAGAGAAAGACCTTTGGCTCCCTGACAATTGCGCGGCCCATCGCCACCCGTTGGCGTTGCCCGCCAGAAAGTTGCGCGGGCTTACGATCAAGGTAGGGTTCTATTTCCAACAGGCTCACGGCCTTGTTGACCCGGTTGGCGATTTGGTCAGGGGGCAGTTTTTCGAGTTTGAGCGAAAATTCCAGGTTCTGCCGAACCGTTTTATGAGGATACAGTGCATAGGATTGAAACACCATCGCAACGCCACGCTCTCTCGACGGAGTGTCGTTGACGATTTTGCCATCGAGCCTCATCTCGCCATGGGAAATGATCTCAAGCCCCGCAATCATGCGCAGCATGGTTGATTTCCCACAGCCAGAAGGGCCAACGAAGACAGTGAAGGATTTGTCGGGAATTTCAAGATCGACACCGCGCACAGCGATATGACGACCGTACACTTTTACAATGTCCTTGAGACCAACAGTAGCCATGGTTTCCCAGTTTCCTGGCAACACATTACGTGCCCCCCGGAAAATAGGTAGCCCTTCCAAGCAGCCTGACAACGAATCGTTCATAGTCTTTCAAAAATGTTCAAATCGTTCTATGGCTCAGATGTACGATCTTAAGGAACGGACCCCATGAAAAGACCAACAGCAACGGATTTGGCAAGAGCAGCAGGTGTTGGTATTTCGACAATTGATCGTGTACTTAATGGTCGAGCCCGTGTCAGACCCGGTACAGCGCGACAAGTTCTGGAAGCTGCCGAGAAAATTGGTTTCTATGCCGAAGGCAGCATTCGTGCCCGCGTCGTCGAAGGGCGGCCAACATGCCACCTCGGATTTCTACTGCTGCAAAAAGACAATCGTTTCTATGATAATCTTGCCCACGAGTTAAGAGCAGCCGCAATCGCATTCGATGCAGCCAAGGTGACAATTGAAATCGACTATTTGACCGATCTTGCGCCTGAAGTTGTGGCAGCAAAAATTGTTGCACTCGGCAAACGAGCCAAAGTGGTTGGCGTTGTGGCGACGCAGCATCCAGTCATCGCCCGCGCGATTGAACATCTGCGGGAGAAAGGTGTTCCGACCTTTGCGCTGCTCAGCGAAGTTTCCGCTCAATGCAGTGTTGGCTACATTGGATGTGACAACTGGAAAATGGGAAGAACAGCCGGTTGGGCCATATCAACGATTTGCAAAAGACCTGGCAAAATAGCCATCTTTGTCGGCAATCATCGCTACCGCTGTCAGGAACTCAACGAAATTGCTTTTCGCGCCTACTTGCGTGAACACGCTTCCGATTTTGAAATACTCGAGCCCCGCAGCACTTGGGAAGACAATGCGGTTGCGGAAAAACTGACCCATGAATTGCTTGCCAGCGAAGCTGATCTTGCTGGTTTGTACGTAGCCGGAGGCGGGCTTGATGGTGTGGTAAAGGCACTTCGAGATACGCAAGGAAGACAGGACCTTGTGACGGTTGGTTATCAAAATACTGAAACAACACGAAGTGCCTTGACCGACGGTGTTTTGAAATTTGTCATTTCCAACCCGGTCAAAGCCATCGCCCGTGAAGCTGTCTTTGCCATGACGAGTGCCACAACCCATGGGCCTGATAACTTGCTGCCATCCATAGCAGTACCCATGGATGTTTTGACGCCGGAGAATGTTTAACGGTAACTCATCCTCGCACTTTAAGTAGATTGCCTCATTGACTGACTGGGTTCTGTAGGTATCCTAGCTTGACGTGAGTTTTTTAAATCATCGTGAGGTCTCGCCGATGCCACAGTCTCTTCTGGTCTTTCAGTCCTTGTGGGCGATGGAACGACGGCAGCCAGATGGCGTGGAACTATCGCTCGATGAGAAACTTGAAAAAATTGTCTTTGCTGGATTTGACGGCGTTTCGGCAGAATGGGGCAATCGGCAGCAGGCACAACATATCACATCATTTCTCAAGCCTCGTGGTCTTACAGCTGAAGGAGTGTGCTTTCCCAAGACGGTCGATGAATTGAAACCCGTTTTGGAGATTGGCACCGAGACAGGACTAAAGCACTTAAACTTGCAGCCAAATGCTCGACCGCGAACGGTCAAAGAATGCATTCCCCTTCTTGAGGGGTGGGCCAGACTATCTGAACAGGTGGATTTTCCGGTCTATATAGAAACCCATCGAGACCGCATGACAACCGATTTGTATTTCACCCTCGATCTGCTTGACCAAATGCCAAATATAAAGTTTCTCGCCGATCTCTCGCACTTCTTTGTTGGTCGTGAGTTTTCCGAACCGGTGTCTGAGGACAATCATCGACTGATAGAGCGTATTTTAGACAACGCGTGGGCCATGCACGGCCGCGTTGCCAGTCGCGAGCAGGTGCAAATCGAAATCCAGTTTCCTCAACATAAAAAAAATGTCGATCTTTTCAAACGCTGGTGGGGATATGGTATTAAGAGTTGGCGCAAGCGTGCGGGCGAAAATGCCAAATTTGTCTTCACGTGTGAACTCGGTCCTCAACCCTACGCGATTTCCGGGCCAGATGGCAAAGACCTCAGCGACCGCTGGGAGGATGCCCAGGTTTTGCGTGGGATCATCAAGGACGTTTGGAACAGCTGATTCAACGCGGTATCAGCCTTTCCAGAATTAGGTTTCAGCTCACGATAGCCTCTGCTTCGATCTCGACTTCATGGTCTCCGATCAGTCCTCCAGCCACGATCAAGGTATTTGCAGGCATGATGTTTGAAAACACGCGGCCGTGTGCACGCGACACGGCCTCGCAGTCACTTTCGTGACGCAAGTAAACCCTGGTGCGCACCACATCTTCAATCTTGCCACCTGCGGCACTGATGGACGCGGCTATCTTGTCGAGAATATAGGTGGTCTGTGCTGCCGCATCGCCAGGCGCCACGCAACGGTTGTTGCCATGCGTCGCCGTTGTGCCTGAAACGTGAATGGTGTCACGTACGCGAACGGCGCGACTGTAGCCCGCAATCGGTTCCCATTTGCTTCCCGACGATACACGCATACCCATACGATGCGCCATGGGATGTGTGGCATAGGCCGAAGGAATTGCATCGAGATGGTGACTGAGGTCACCCGATGCCGTGAGGAAGGGTGGCTTGCGATATTCATCACCGCAGTCTCCGGGAATAGGCAACATGTGTGCGAAGATTTTTTCCAGTGCCGCATGGTCTTGCAGTGAAAGTTCAAAGTTGAAAACCGCGCGGTTGCTGGCCTGATGATCATTCTCACCAAGGCGCGCACCGATGATAATGGCGGCCACTGCGGGCATCTCCAGCACCCAGCGTGTTGCGACGTTCGAAACTGTAACGTCGTGGGCTTTGGCGATCTTGTCGAGAGTTGCCAGAAGCTCCTGATAAATCACCCAGCCACCCGCCGCATCAATGAAGCGCTTGTACTTTGATTTGCTCCAGTCCGAAATTTCTACAGGTTCAGGTTTGCCCAGCCATTTCTCCGACAGGAAGCCACCATTCAAGGTGCCATAGGCCAGAAGCCTGACGCCAGTTCGGGCGCAAAAGGCCGAGAGGTCGCCAAGCGCCCGTCGATCCAGCACTGAAAAGGAAACCTGATTGGATACAATCGGAATGCCGTCTGCAAGGGCAAGTGCGAGATGCGCCGCGTCAAAGTTGGTGACGCCAATGGCGCGCACCAATCCCTCGTCTTTCAGCTTTCTGATTTCATGCAAGGCGTCAAGCCAGGCCGGGTGTTCAAAACTCCACCAATGAAACTGCAGCAGGTCAAGACAAGGGACCCCCAACCTCTCGAGCCGCTCCTGCACGCCAGCTCGCACTAGCTCTGACGTCATGGCACCAGGTTCCGGGCACCACTTGGTGAAAGCCAGTGGTTTTTGTCCCTCTGGATAGCGGCGCAACAGGTTGGCGGCGATCAGTTCGGCTGTGCCATAGTGATCAGCCATGTCGAATGCAGTGAATCCCGCGTTGACATAGGCCTGCAAGGCATCGCCACCGCGCTTTGGATCAATGGCTGTGCCGCTGCGTTCAATATCTGCCACCTGCCACAAGCCACACAGAATGCGGGGCATCGAGAGTCCACCCTGCAACTGAATATGTGGCAGGCCTGATTTTGTTTCTGTCATAATTTGGCATCCTTGCCGTCGTCGATGTGTCGTGACACCGTTTTCAATTCGCCGAGCAACCCGCGCGGGCGCAGCAGCAAGACCATGCAAATGGCAAGACCAATCATGACAATCTTGAGGGCTGATGCGCGTGCTTGTTGTTCGGGTGGAACAAGGGCGGCAATTACTGCACCCGATGCGGCCCAGAAGGCCCACACCATAATGGCCCCGAGAATGGCCCCACGGTTGTTGCCTGATCCACCCACAATCAACATGGCCCAAACTTGGAAAGTCAGAATTGGCACATAGGCCTCGGGCGAAATATAGCCTATGAAATGCCCTTGCACGGCCCCACCCAGCGCCATGATGGCGCCCCCCATGGCAAAGGCCTGGATGCGGAATGAAATGGCGTCCTTGCCAAGTGCGGTGGCGGCCTGTTCATCTTCGCGGATGGCGCGCAGGACCCGGCCCCATGGGCTACGGGTGAGATGTTCAAGTGCGGCGTAAACGCCGAGCGTTACGGCAGCGACGACAGCGAGATTGAGCAGGCCAAAAACAAGCGGATCGCCAGCCAACGACCCGAAGGGCCGCGGGATGAAGCTAATGCCAAATGGCCCACCCGTGATGGATTG
>JANMEM010000553.1:0-3218 GCA_031376985.1 Hyphomicrobiales bacterium | reverse complement strand
GTAGAAAGAATAGCCCGAACCGTCCGGAGAAAATTCAAAACCGTAGACAGGCCCCGCGCCCAAAGGATTTGCAATGCTCTGCAGTGTGCCTGTGAGAATATTTTTGATGTAAGACTGGGATGAACCAGCGAAGTTGCTGGTGACCATTACCTGCTTTCCATCAGGAGAGAACGCGCCTCCGAAACAGATACCGGGAAGCGGTTGACCAGATGCATCAGATGACGCAAGTATTACTGAGCCTGTATTGAGGTCTTTGATGTAGAGACGTTCTTCGCCAGCAGATGGCACACCGGAAACAAGGTTGGTTGCGGAACTTTCGAAAGCAACTTTTGTACCGTCTGGTGAAAAAACGGCGTTCGAGCAATTGCCGTTCGCGGATTCACCAGCTGCATTTGTTGAAATTTCAGTAATGGCGCCTGTGGCGAGATCTTTCAAATAGATATCTTCGCCAGGCAAATGCCCGGCAACGAGATTAGACGCGTAGCTCTCAAATACAATTCTGCCGCCATCCGGCGAAAAACTGCCATGCAAACTAGACTGATCTGCCTGCGCGCCCGAACTGCTCGTTGAGACACGGGTAACAGCGCCACTGGTCAAGTCCTTCACAAAAAGGTCGGTCGCTGAATTGGTATCACCTATGACCAGATTGGTAGCTTTGCTATCAAAAATAATTTTTGTACCGTCGGGAGAAAAGTCAAAAAAATCAGATTCACCATTCGCCTGATCTCCGCTTGATGACGTCGTAAGACGCGTCACGGCACCAGTGACCAAGTTCTTCTCAAAGAGGTCTATCTTTCCGTTTGTATCACCGTCGACAAGATTAGCTGCATCACTTTGAAAAACAACGCTTTGACCATTTGGTGAAAAATAAGCTCTGTCACTTGTGCCAGCAGCAAATCCTCCGATTGATGTTGTCGATACTTTACTAACTTCGCCAGTTAGAAGGTCCTTGAGATATACGTTGTAGGAAGCGTTCGAGTCATTCGGGAAAAAGTTGCCGCTGGAGCTCACAAAGACAACAGCATTGCCATCGGGCGAAAAACTTGGTGCGTCGGATGTGCCGTTGCCCAGGTTTCCGGCACTGTCGCTCGAAGCTGCTACAAGAATGGCAGATCGTTGCGGATCCCCTATTAAGACATCATTCCCTACGGTTCCAGTTAGCGTATCGTTGCCGTGCGTTCCGATGCGAAGTGCCATCTTTTACTCTCAGTAAATGTTACAACCGAGAATGGCAAGTTTGGGTCCGGACCTCAATACAAATCTACAACTCGCTTACTTGATCGATGGTAGATGAAAACTGGCGGAAGGAGAGGGATTCGAACCCTCGTAACGCTTTCACGTTAACACGCGTTCCAGGCGTGCGCCTTCAACCACTCGGCCACCCTTCCGCATCACTATTAAGAGGGAAACGCTTTCGCGTCGCCCCCTGGAACGGGCGGGGGATAACCGATTGTCTGGGTGCCTGCAAGCGGGCTTTATTGTGTCGGTTCGAAATTGTATATCGTTGTCTGATTTGGGGAGTTGACCACAGCCTATGGCGCGTAAAGATGATGACGATGATATGCCCATGCCCTCTGCCAGCTTGGCCAAGTTCGAACGTTTGGCCAGACTGTTGCGACAATCGGGACACGCCAAGGGCCTGAATCCCGTGCAGTGGGAGGCGCTGCGCTATCTCAACCGCTGCAATGTGCTATCGCATTCGCCGGGCGCCATGGCGAAATATCTGGGGTCTACCAAGGGTACGGTTTCGCAGACCATCAAGGCGCTGGAGAAGAAAGCGCTGTTGACGAAACTGGTGGACCCAAAGGATTCACGTGGGGTGGCGCTCTACTTGACTGATGCAGGCAAAGCCCTGTTGGCTGATGATGACCTGAATGTGGTCAAGGCCGACATCGCAGAGCTTTCCGACAAAACCAGACGGCGCTTTGACCGGGCCTTGGATTCACTGTTGGAGCAGGCGAGGTTGCGCCATGGTGAGCCGCAGTTTGGCACCTGCCTCAGCTGCCGCTATTACCGTGAAGCGTCCTCAGGCCTTGCCGCCCATTGCATGAAGGTCAATGCCGCGGTGACACCGCATGAAACCACGCTTATTTGTGTGGAGCATGTGGCACGCTGACTGTGCCCAGACGAATGATGACATAGGCGAGGCCTGACAGCACCACAAAGCCAGCGGCGAGTGGCACTGTGGTACCATTGTACAATTGCCCGATCATGGCACCCAGTGCCGCACCAATCACCATTTGCAGAAAGCCTTGTGTGGATGCTGCAGTTCCCGCGACTGCGCCCAAGGGCATCATGGCGAGAGCACCGAAGTTTGACATGACGAAACTGAAACAGGCGAACAGCAAACACGACAGTCCGAAGAACACCCAGACCGACATGGCGTTCAGCAATCCCAATGCCAGCATTACCACCGCAAGCCCAGCAAACACGGCCAGCGACCGGTGCGAGAGTTTTTCCATGCCATAACGCGTGACGGCCTGCGAATTCACAAAGCCGCCAATCGCAGAACAAATGCCGCCCGCCGCAAAGAAAGCCGGGAACCACACACCCATTTTGAAGTGGTCGACATAGATCTGCTGCGATGAGGTGAGAAAGCCCATGAGGGCCCCGAAGATCAACGCGGTGGCAATGATATAGCTGAGTGACGTGCGGTTGCCGAACACAACACCAAAACCTTCAACGATGGATTTGAAGGTGAAGGGCCGTTGATCTTCTGGCTTCAATGTTTCCGGCAATCTGAAAAACACCCACACCATGATCAAGGCTCCAAGACCTGCCATGAAGGCGAAGAGGCCTTTCCAGCTCATGATGGTCAGCAGGAATTGCCCCAGCCCCGGTGCCAGAATGGGGGAGACCATCAACACCATGAACACCAGTGACAGAGTTTTTGCCATCTGGTCGCCCACGAATAAATCACGCACCAGCGCTACGGCGATAACCGCAGAAGCCGCAGCCCCGGCACCTTGCAGGAGGCGCAAAACCACGAGGGTGTTGAAGTCCGAAACGAAATTTGCCGAGAGTGCAGCAAGCACGTAAACCCCAAGCCCGAACAGCAGGGGGTTGCGACGGCCAAACCGGTCTGCCAACGGCCCGAAAATCAATTGTAATACGCCAAAGCCCAGCATGTAGGCGGGTATCACCAACTGGCGGCGGTTGGGATCAGCCTCGCCCAGACTTTCGCCAATCTGCTGCAAGCCTGGCAACATGATGTCGAT
>JANMEM010000532.1:0-1814 GCA_031376985.1 Hyphomicrobiales bacterium | reverse complement strand
TGGAAAAGCGAAATGGCGACTTCGTGCGGAACTTGATCAATAACGGGCAAGTCACTGCTGTACATGACATTTCTGACGGCGGACTGGCGTCTGCCGTCATCGAAATGGCACTGCCCGGAGAACTGGGTGCGGAGTTGATGGTGAACGATCACCGCGAACTATTCGGCGAAGACCAAGCCCGGTATGTGCTGACCTGTCCACCCAAGGAAGTGGCCAAGATCATCACGCAAGCCCACGTCAAAGGTGTTGATATTGTGCGTGTAGGTAATGTGTCAGGGTTGAAGGAAGTGAACTTCGGCGGAACTGTGGTGTCACTGGCGGAATTGAGTGCCGCACATGAGGGCTGGTTTCCGGAATTTATGGCGGGTTAGCGATCTTTCCCCTCCCTATCAGGGAGGGGTCAGGGGTGGGTGGAGGCAACTGTCTTGCAGCCAACCCCCGCCCCTGCCCCTCCCCCATGGGGAGGGGAAAGAGCCGCCTTACCCCAGCATCACCACGCGCGTCCCCACCGACACATTCCCATACAGATGAATGATATCCGCATTCAGCATGCCGATGCAGCCCGCCGTTGCCCGCTTGCCGATGTCGCTTAACTTCGCTGACCCGTGAATGCGGTTGATCGTATCAACTTCACCCTTGAACAAATACATGGCCCTGGCACCCAGCGGATTGTCCGGTCCGCCCGGCATGCCGTCTGGCAGGTATTTCGCCAGTGAGGGTTTGGTGGCGATGTGGTATGGCGCTGGAATCCACGTAGGCCATTCCTTCATTTTCTTGATGATCACTTCACCCGTCCACGCATGGGTGGCCTTGCCCACGGCCACGCCATAACGTGTGGCCTGCCCGCCACCTTGCACATGATAGAGGAAGCGGTGCACGGCATCGACAACGATGGTGCCCGCAGGTTCACTCGTGGCAAACTCCATCTCCCGGCGCTGGAACTTGTAGTCGAGCTTCTTGCCCTCACTCATGTTCACGGGGAAGGGTTCTGCGGCCTTGGCGGTTGTGGCGAAGGCGCAGGCGGCAGTGGTCAGGAAGGTGCGGCGGGTCAGACTCATGAGGGGCTTTTATCGCCACTGGAAAATCAAGTCCACAACGTCTATTTAAAGGTCAAATCAAAGGATATCAGCCCATGGCCATGTCGGCTCCAGAAATCGAACGCTTCATCAAAGACGGCCTGCCCGACGCCGTAGTTGAGATCAAAGATCTCGCCGGAGATGGCAATCACTACGCCGCAACCGTGGTGTCATCGGCCTTCAAAGGCAAATCCCGCGTGCAGCAGCACCAGATGGTTTATGCCGCACTCAAGGGCAACATGGGCGGCGTGTTGCATGCGCTGGCCCTGACCACGAGTGTGCCGGAGTAAGCAATGAAGACTGCACTGCCTGTTATTGGTCTTCTCTTACTTGTAGGAATCCCATTCTGGTTTTCCTTGCGCCCATCTAAACACGCGGAAAAGCGTTTTAGCAATGATAGCTTGACTCGTGACCAGATAACCCATCTGTCCGAAAATGAACGAACAAACTTCGCTAAGGAAACTGAAAATGACTGACATTCACCAAACCATCGACACCACCGTCAAATCCAACGACGTTGTCCTCTTCATGAAGGGCAATGCTGATAGCCCGATGTGCGGCTTCTCCGGCCGTTCGGTGCAAATTCTTCAGCACCTCGGCGTCCCCTTCAAGGACGTCAATGTGCTGGCTGATGAAGCGCTGCGCAATGGCATCAAGGAATATACCAATTGGCCGACAATTCCCCAGCTTTACGTCAAGGGCGAGTTCATTGGCGGCGCTGATATTCTGATGGAAATG
>JANMEM010000175.1:0-1686 GCA_031376985.1 Hyphomicrobiales bacterium | reverse complement strand
CATCAGCTTCACGCCCTATGCCAGCGAAACCGTGAGCCTCGCCCAACGTGCCGCAGCCCGGAAAGTTCCGATTGTTGCCATCACTGATTCGCCGTTTTCGCCCCTGGCCTCCGTCGCCAGTCTCTGGTTTGAAATTCAGGAGGCCAATTTCGAAGGCTTCCGCTCCATGTCCGCCACCCTGTCCCTGGCCATGACATTGACAGTGGCCGTGGCCGAACAGCAAAAGCGTCGCACCTAAAATTAGAACAAAAATTCCATATTGACTCATAAATAGAATTATTGTTTTATACGGCAACACATGAAAATCAGGGAGTCCCGCAATGGCATCGGGTGCAGCAGAACTTGACGTGATCACCATGGGCCGTTGCTCGGTGGACCTTTACGGCCAACAAATCGGCTCCAAGCTGGAAGACATCACATCCTTCGCCAAATCCGTGGGCGGTTCACCCTCCAACATCGCCATCGGCACAGCCCGCCTTGGCTTGAAGTCTGCGCTCATCACAAGAGTAGGCGATGAACAGATGGGACATTTTGTGTCCGAGCAAATGACCCGGGAGGGCGTCAACACCAAAGGCATCAAAACCGATCCGCAACGTTTGACCTCGCTGGTGCTGCTTGCCGTCCAGAACGACAAGACGTTTCCGTTGATTTTCTACCGTGACAACTGCGCCGACTCCGCATTGAGCGAAGACGACGTGTCGGAGGACTTCATCAAATCCGCAGGCGCACTCCTCGTCACAGGCACCCACTTCGCCCGTGAAGTCAACGACAAGGCCCAGCGCAAGGCCATGGCCTTCGCCAAGAAGCATGGCCGCAAGATCATAATCGACATCGACTATCGCCCCAACCTCTGGGGACTCGCGGGCCATGGGGCAGGCGAAGAACGCTACATCAAATCCGATAAGGTTACGGCCCACATTCAAACCGTGCTTGCCGATTGTGACCTCATTGTCGGCACCGAGGAAGAAGTCCACATCGCAGGAGGAACCGAAGACACGCTCGAAGCTTTGAAAGCCATTCGCGCAATTTCAAAAGGCACCATCGTGTTGAAGCGCGGCCCCATGGGTTGCGTTGTCTATCCCGGTGCAATTCCCGCCACCCTTGATGACGGTATCATCGGCAAGGGCTTCCCCATTGAAGTCTATAATGTGCTTGGTGCTGGCGACGGCTTCATGTCCGGCTTCCTGCGCGGCTGGCTCAAGGGCGAGTCCCACGAAACCAGCGCAACCTGGGCCAATGCCTGTGGCGCCTTTGCCGTCTCGCGCCTGCTCTGTTCGCCGGAATATCTGACCTGGGATGAGCTGCAATATTTCCTCAAATACGGCAGCCCGCACCACGCCTTGCGCAAGGACGAAAACCTCAACCACATCCACTGGTCCACCACCCGCCGCCAGCAATACCCAAGTCTCCTCGCCTTCGCCATCGACCACCGCAAGCAGCTCGAAGACATGGCTGATAAGCTGGGCGCATCGCGCGACCGTATCGCCCCCTTCAAACGCCTCGCCATGCAAGCCATCGGCAAAGTCTCCGGCGGCAAGCCGGGCTTCGGCACACTGCTCGACGACACCTATGGCCGCGACGCCATGTTCGAAGCCGCAAAACTTGGCCTCTGGGTGGGACGTCCGCTGGAAAAGCCGGGATCCCGCCCACTGGAATTTGAACACACCCAGGACGTCGGCTCCCGCC
>JANMEM010000448.1:0-5252 GCA_031376985.1 Hyphomicrobiales bacterium | reverse complement strand
ACGATAAATCGTCGCTGCATTGCACACAAATCCATTTGCTGTAACACTGCGTTCAAGAAAGTTGGCCTCGTTTGATGGAGAATGAAACATGTTCGCTTCCCCTCTCAAAACCATTTACCGTTTTCTGCTGATCGCCTGTGTCGGGTTGGGTTTGTTTGTTCCCGCCCATGCGGCCGCTGACAAGGATACCATCAAGTCCATCATTGAGTCCCAACTGAACGCCTTTGCTGCTGATGATGGTGCGAAAGCTTATTCATATGCGGCTCCCATTGTCCAGAATGTCTTTCCCACGGTTGAAAATTTCATGACGATGGTGACGAAGGGCTATCCGCCTGTCTACCGCAACACAAAGCGGATTTATGGTGATGTGTTTGAAGACGGTCTTGGGCGTCCCGCCATGCGCGTTGTACTGACTGGCGAGGATGGCAAAAGATATGAAGCCATCTATTCAATGGAACAGCAGCCAGACGGCAACTGGAAAATTGCAGGTTGCGTGGTGCTGGTTATACCCTCTCAGGAGGTCTGATCCTCAAATCCGGACTTTGAGGTGAATGAATTCCCGCACTGGCGTTCAGGTGCGGTTCAGCGGTCGAGTCGTATTCCTTGGTTATTGAATTAACAACGATGAGCGGAGGCCCCGCACATCACAGCAAGGATACCAAAATCATGAAGACGACTTTGAACCTTACAACCGCCGGTGCCGCACTCGTCCTTTTCGCCTCGACATTGGTCATGCCAATGCAGGCAAATGCCGCTGATCGCCAGATTTCGATCAACCCGCGCTTGGACAAGATCAAGACATTTACTGTGCAAACAGATGACAAGCCAGCCGCTGGCGTCGAAGTTGCTTCAACCTCTGAGGAAAAACCTTCGAGACCAGGCAAAATTCAGGAATTCCGTGTAAACGATGATGACATTGCCGAAGTTGAACCCGTAAAGCCACCAAGCCAGCCAAAACAACCAAACACAAAGCGCTTCAAGGTTGAAGACTCGTCAGAACAGGCTGCCCAGGAACCAACAGTACAACAGCCAACTTTTGATGACGAAGACGCCGAAGAACCGGCAGATGTCAGCCGCCCTGCAAAGCTATTGACCAAGAAGGTGAAGCCTGCCCCGGTTGATGCGGAAGAGGGTTCAGACGTGACCGATCAGGTAACTGAAGAAGCCAAGAACGAAGCAATTGCTTCCGATCAACCGGAAGAAACAGCCGAAGCTGCCACTGATGACGACGCTGCACTGCAACAGGAATATGCTGAATTGCTGCGCCAAAAACATGAAATCCTGCTGAAGCGTGCGCACCAGCAATATCAGGACGATGGCAGCTATCAGGACAGCTATCAGCCAACCTATCAGCAGAGCTATCAGACGAACTACGAAGGCTCATCTTGCCACAACAATAACAACGGCTACTAATCAGCCCGAGGGACGGTGCCAATGCGCCGTCCCTTATTCCAACTTCAGGAGGGATCGACATGTCACGCCGCATTCTTTTGATCCTCGCAATCATGTTTGAAACTGTCATCCTGTCAACTTCAACCGTCTTCGCGGCAGGAAAACGCGTGGCCCTCGTCATTGGCAATGCCGCCTATTCGGATGTTGGAACCTTGGTCAATCCGATTGAAGATGCGACTGCCGTAAGCAAAGCCTTTGAAACAGCAGGCTTTGACGATGTGCGACATTTGCATGACCTGTCAGCTGACGCCATGCGCCAGGAACTGAAAGCCTTTTCCGCCCGCGCCGCTGATTCTGAAATCGCCGTGATCTATTATGCTGGCCACGGGGTTGAAGTGTCCGACCAGAACTACCTTGTTCCTGTTGACGCGAAATTATTGCGTTCCACTGATGTTGAATTTGAAGCAATCCCCCTGTCGACTGTCAGATCAGCTGTCGCTGGTGCATCCAAACTTCGCATTGTCCTGCTTGATTCCTGCCGCAATAACCCATTCAAGCTCGCCAGCAACAATGGCAAACGCGCAGCATCGCGCGGCTTGGGCAATATTGAGCCAAGTTCCGGCGAAGTGGTGGCCTATGCAGCCAAGGAAGGCACACTTGCGCAAGATGGCCCAAGCAATGCCAACAGCCCGTTTGCAGCTGCACTTGTAAAAAATTTGAAAATACCGGGCCTCGAAATCCGCCTGATGTTTGGTAAAATCCATGATGACGTTCTTGCCGCGACTGCAAATGAACAGGAACCCTATACTTACGCTGCCTTGGGTGGTGAAGCGATCTATCTCATGCCTGCCGTGGCAGTAGCGCCATTGCCGCAAGTGAAAGTGCCACAAAGTTTTCGTGACTGCGCCAATTGCCCGGAAATGGTTGTAGTGCCAGCAGGTGAATTCGTCATGGGTTCTCCCGACGACGAATCAGATCACGAACAGGATGAAAGCCCGCAACATCAGGTGACAATCCCGAAAGCGGTTGCGATTGGAAAATTCGAAGTCACCCGTGGCCAGTATGGGGAGTTCGTCAATGCTACAGGCTACGATACAGGCACAAGCTGTTCACAATGGAACGGCACGCGCTACGTGCCAACGACGGACAGCAATTTTCTGTACCCTGGAATTGAGCAGACCACCGACCACCCGGCTACCTGCCTGTCATGGCGCGACTCGAAGGCTTTTGCCAACTGGTTGTCAAAGCGAACTGGATTTAACTATCGCCTGCTTACGGAAGCTGAATGGGAATATGCCGCTCGAGCTGGTTCTGACGCACCCTTTTCAACAGGTACAATTTTAGACGCCACGACCGTAAATTTCAACAGCAGCGGAACAAGACCTGTTGGCCAACATGGAGCCAATGATTTTGGGCTTTTTGACATGCAGGGAAATGTCTGGGAATGGACGGAGGATTGCTATGCCAAAAGCTATGACCAAGCCCCCTCAGACGGCAGCGCCTTCGTGACTACAGGCTGCGACCGCACCTATCGCGGCGGTGCCTGGGCCAATACAGCAAAGGACATGCGCTTTGCCACGCGAGGCACCAACGCGCCGGAAAAGCACGTCAATATTTTCGGCCTCCGGGTTGCGCGGGATTTGAAGTGAAGACCAGCTAACCCTCAACCCGCACTTTCGGACGATCCCGCCCGTCGGACAATTCTTCCTGCCAATTTCCGTCTTCGTCTTCAAACGATATTCCGACGTTTTCTCCCGCAACAGTCTGCTCTCGCGCGGCTGTTGCGGCAGCTGCGCGTGCTGCGGCATGGGAGGTGAAGGTTTCAGAATAGGTGTTACCCACCTGATAGGCCCAGCCATCATTGTGTTCGACGATTTTGTACAAGACATTGGTCATGATGTTGCGCCTATTTCAACTTCAACTCAGCGACATTGTCCTTGTAAGTCTCTTTGGGATCGGCACCGAACAACATCTTGATGCCCGCCATGATGCTTGAACCATCCAGCCAGACTTGCGCACGGTCTGGCTTGAAACACAGCAGCGCCAGTTTTGGATCGTCCTTGCCACCTTCATACCACGCGGCCACAAAGGGATTCCATAACTTGTCGATCATCTTCCGGTCATTGGACAGGCTCAATTTTCCATGCACCGTCGCAAAAAGGTCGTTGCCCTTGGAGACGAAGGTCGAAACTGCTTCACTGCTTCTTTTGATGTTCTGGGTAAGTTCGCCATCCTTCGAGGCAAAAAACCAGATCGGGCCGCTTTTCCCTTCGAGTTGGGCAGTCATTGGCCGCATATGGCTGTCATCGACGCCAGTCAAGCCGAGCATCATTGTCATGTCCGAGTCCAAGGCTTTCCAGAACTTCGCTTCAATTTCTTTTGCTGCAGGCATTTTGCAAATCCTTTGTTATCTGCAATAAAAACGCATCAAGATGCGGTTTGTTCCCGGATTGAGGCCATGCCCGCCAAACACTGTTGGCCTTCCGCAGCTTCCCGCCTATAAGCCTGCACAATACACGGGATTCCGAGAATCCATTCCGAGGCGACGCACAAGGGTTGAACATGCCAGCAAACAAAAAAACCAAGACAACTCCGGCTAAAACCGCGGGCCGCTCCCCTGAATTGACGTTGATTGATAACCTTGCCGAAATCCTGAATTCCACCGGACTTACGGAAATTGAGATGGAGCAAAAGGGCGTCCGCGTCCGGGTGTCAAAAGCGGTGACGAATACTTATCAGGCCGCGCCCCCAAGCTACGCATCTGCGCCAGCCGCTGCCGCCTCTCCTGTGGTCTCAGCCCCTGTCACACCTGTCGGCGATCTTGCGGGAAGCGTGAAATCACCCATGGTTGGCACCATTTACATGGCTGCATCTCCTGAAGCGGCCCCCTTCATCACGATTGGTGCAACAGTGAAACAGGGCCAAACCCTGCTCATCATTGAAGCCATGAAAACCATGAACCAGATCCCTGCCCCAAAATCCGGCAAGGTGACACAAATTATGGTCGATAATGGATCGCCCGTTGAATTCGGCGAAGTGCTTTTGGTGATTGAATAAGCAATGTTTGAAAAAATCCTCATTGCCAACCGAGGTGAAATTGCGCTTCGCGTTCTGCGCGCCTGCCGCGAACTTGGCATTCAAACCGTAGCCGTTCACTCCACCGCCGACGCTGATGCCATGCATGTGAAACTGGCCGACGAGAGCGTTTGCATTGGACCGCCACCCGCCAAGGACAGTTACCTCAACGTCGCTTCAATCGTTGCAGCTTGCGAAATCACAGGCGCTGAAGCCGTTCACCCAGGCTACGGTTTCCTGTCCGAGAATGCGCGATTTGCCGAAATCCTGAAGGAACACGATATCAAGTTCATCGGGCCATCGCCTGAGAACATCCGTACCATGGGCGACAAGATTGAAGCCAAGCGCACGGCGAAAGCCCTTGGCATTCCGGTTGTTCCGGGTTCGGAAGGTGGAGTGTCCAGCTTCGCGGACGCCAGCAAAATTGCCAAAGACATTGGCTATCCTGTCATCATAAAAGCCACAGCTGGCGGCGGTGGCCGCGGCATGAAGGTGGCCCGCAATGAAAGCGAACTGGAAGTCGCCATCGGCACCGCCCAGACAGAAGCCAAGGCAGCTTTTGGCAATGGTGAAGTGTATCTCGAAAAATATCTTGAAAAGCCACGCCACATCGAAATTCAGGTTTTGGGTGACGGCCAGGGCAGTGCTGTGCATTTGGGTGACCGTGATTGTTCCCTGCAACGCCGCCACCAGAAGATCTGGGAAGAAGCTACTTCGCCAGCGCTGAACGCGCATCAGCGCGATGAAATCGGCATGCGCGTTGCAAATGCCATGAAGTCCATGTC
>JANMEM010000415.1:0-1690 GCA_031376985.1 Hyphomicrobiales bacterium | reverse complement strand
CCAACACAGGTGGCAACACGAAATTTAACGTGGGTGACGCCGTTACTGTTTGCCCCCAATTCGCCTGTGGCCATTGTGAATATTGTGTGCGTGGTGCTGAAAACCTCTGCCGCAACATGACGGCGATGGGCTATGAAATTGATGGTGCTTTTGCGGAATACGTTCGCATTCCGGCATTTGGCGTAAAGTCGGGCAATGTTTTTGCAGTCCCAAAAGGACTGAGCTTTGAAGAAGCAGCGCTTGCTGAACCACTGGCTTGCGTCATGAACGGGCAAGAGCGTGTTGGCGTCAGGATGGGTGACACCGTCGCCATTCTTGGTGCGGGGCCAATTGGCATTCTCCACATCAAGCTGGCCCGGCTGTCGGGTGCCCGCATGATCATTGTCAGCGAGCTCAATCCGCTCCGACGCGAAGCTGCACTGAAAGCCGGCGCAGACCTGGCCATTGATCCAACCACAGAGGATATCTTCGCCCGTGTAAAATCAATCACTGGCGGGCTCGGCGTTGACGTGGCGATTGTCGCCATTGGCATTCCGTCACTGGCGAACGACGCCATCCGCCTCGTATGCCACCGCGGTCGCGTCAGCCTGTTTGCAGGATTTTCAAAAGGCCAGCAGGCTGAACTTGATGTGAATGCCATTCACTACAATGAACTCATCGTCACCGGTTCCTTTGGCCTGACACGGCTGCTGTTTGAACGTGCATTGAACATTATCGCAAGCGGCCAACTTGAGATGAAGTCACACCTTACCCACCGTTTCGCTTTGTCCGACATCAGGCAGGCCTTGGACATAGCCGAACAGGGCTCCGCCATCAAAGTCGCTGTGATGAACGATTGATCACGACAACGCTGAAAAAGAAAGTTGAAGACCATGCCCATCAATGTATCACCCACCGGTCTTGCACGAGACCTGCAAACCCGCGCTGACAGCGGCAAACCCATCCGTATTGGCCTTGTCGGCTCAGGCGAAATGGGTACGGACATCGTTACACAAGTCGCACACATGCCGGGCCTTGAGATTGGGGCCATATCCGAACTCCGTTTGCCATCCGCAGGCAAGGCTGTCGACATTGCCTATCGCGAGGAAGGCCATTGGGCCGAAGCAAAAACTGCCGACGCCCTGAACCGTACCATGGAGCATGGCAAGGTTGCGGTGACTGATGATGTGAACCTGCTCTTGAACAGCGGCCTGATTGATGTGGTGATTGATGCCACAGGTGTTCCCGAAGTCGGTGCGGCAATCGGACTTCGCGCCATGGAAAAGGGCAAGCATCTCGTGATGATGAATGTCGAAGCCGACATCACCATTGGGGCCTACTTGAACAGTGAAGCAAAACGTCTCGGCGTCACCTATTCACTAGGTGCAGGCGATGAGCCATCCTCCTGCATGGAACTAATTGAGTTCGTTTCCGCCATGGGCCACCCTATCGTCGCTGCGGGCAAGGGCAAGAACAATCCACTCAACATCGATGCCACACCTGATGCCTATGCCGAAGAAGCAAAGCGCCGGAACATGAATGTGCGTATGCTTGTTGAGTTTGTTGATGGTTCAAAGACCATGGTGGAAATGGCAGCCATTGCCAATGCCACAGGGCTGATCCCGGATTGCCAGGGCATGCATGGCCCCACCGCAACACTTGATCAACTTGCAAAAGTGCTGGTGCCGAAAAAAGATGGCGGTGTGCTCTC
>JANMEM010000364.1:0-1986 GCA_031376985.1 Hyphomicrobiales bacterium | reverse complement strand
TGGCTGGCCCGCGCAAATGTGATGGCATACCGCGATGGTGAGGCTTTGAACTGGCATTTCGACCGCAGTGAATTTACAACGACGCTGTTGTTGCAAGCACCAGAGCACGGCGGCGAGTTTGTGTACCGCTCAGATCTCCGCACGGCAGACGATCCGAACTACGACGGCGTGGCGAAACTGCTGCGCGGACAAGACCCCGACGTGAAAACCATGAACGTCACCGCCGGCACACTCAACGTCTTCCGCGGTCGCAACACCGCCCACAAAGTCAACACCGTAAAGGGCGAAAAAGAGCGCATTATCTCCGTGTTCACCTATTACGAGAAGCCTGGAGTGATGTTTACACGGGAAGAGCAGATTGGGTTTTATGGGCGGACGAGCTAAAGCTGCTCACTTCGTCTTCAGTTTGATCATCACGTTCTTCAAGGCTGGAAGGTGATCCATCATGATATCCCAAATCAAAAACGGTTTGAGGCGTGAGTATTCGTGACGCGTGTGGTTTCCAATTCCCCGAATGTCGCGCCACCGAATGTGTGGATATTCTTCCAGCCATTCAGAAGGCAGGTTTTTTGACGCTTCGGAAATACATTGAACCGAATAGATTGCTCCACGAAATACGATAGGGTCAGATTGAAACTCTTGAAAATCATATTTCTGGATAATGCTTTCCAGCACTTCAATCTCAGCAAGAATGTGCACCACATAAAGCTTGGGATCATCAGCCATCAAAATACACGTATGGCATCTTTTTCGATATTTCCCTTTACAAAGGGATGAAGACTATCACGTGTGGTCATGTGAACAGCAATACCTGTTTCCTGTTCAATCTCATTTTCAAACGCGATCAAATCCAGCAACGACGGCCGCTTTGGTTCAAGGCGATAGTCAATGAACAAATCCAGATCACTGTTTGATCGATGATCGCCACGCGCACGAGAGCCAAAAATGTATAAACTTGTTGCACCGATGGCTTTGAGCGCATCAGCGCGTTTCAGAAGAATATTTGTGATCTGCTCCCGGTTCATGTCCGGGGGTTAACATGTTTTGTCAAAAACCGCAAAGTTACCCCCGCATCCTCTTGCCTTCCGGATCAAACGGCGGCTCCCCGATAATCGTGGCCTTGCGCATATCACCGATCAGTTCGATCTCGAAGGCGCCGTTGCCCAGTTCTCCAGCCAATTCTTTCGGCACATAACCCTGCGCCATGGACTTGCCCACGTAATGCGCAAAACCGCCGGAGGTGACCCAGCCCACCACGTTGCCCTTGTGGAAAATCGGTTCATCACCCAGCACGTCCGCGTCAGCTGCATCAACAATCATCGACACGCGGCGCAGCTTGCCGCCTGTGTGTTTTTCTTCCATTGCAGCTTCGCGGCCAATGAAGTCATTCTTAGTCAAATCAATGAAGCGGTCCATGCCCGCTTCAAAGCCGCCGTAGATCGGGCGAAGTTCGCGGTACCACGTCGGGAAGTTCTTTTCCAAACGCATGCACAAAAGCGCACGCATGCCAAAATTGATAAGACTGTGCGACTTGCCCGCCTTCTGGATTTCGGCGAACAGGCGGCGCTGGTATTCCGGTGTCACCCAGATTTCATAACCAAGATCACCCGTATAGGTGACGCGGTTGATGAGGGCAGGGCAGTGGGCAATTTCCATGCTGCGATGGTCCATGAATTTGAAGGCGGCGTTCGACACATCTTCATCCACCAAGGCCTGCAACACATCACGGGATTTTGGTCCGGCAATCGACAGGCCTACAAGGCCCATATCCAGACGCTCGATTTTTACGGAACCATCCGTGGGCTGATGAGTTTCAAACCAGCGCATGTGATATTTCTGCGCTTGTGATGATCCCCACATGTAGAAGCTATCGTCCTTGGTCTTGGCAATTGTAAAGTCACCGATCAGTTTGCCTTGCGGGTTGAGCATTGGTGTCAAAATCAGGCGGCCCGGCTTCGGCATCTTGTTGGTCATCAGCCGCGACAG
>JANMEM010000362.1:0-3434 GCA_031376985.1 Hyphomicrobiales bacterium | reverse complement strand
AACCTCAACCCTTCGGCATGTCGCGGGGCTTTTTCCATTCGGGCAACAGGTCAGCAAGGGAGAGTGTGTTTTGGCTCTCTTTTAAGTTTGCCGGCCTTGCGGGTGGCGAAGACGTCTGTATCTGGTCAGCTTCGGCGACGGGGGTTTTCCCCTTGGCGTCGTTGGCCCATTCATAGATCAGCTTGGCCGAATATTTTGCCTTGCCTTCCATTGTCCGTCCGACCATTCCTGCAGTGGCGCAGGCATTTGGATTGCGCTGACAGAACGAGCGCATGTCAGCCATGGTTTCGGCTGCAGCAGCGATATAGGAAAAGGCTCCCGGACCGGAGGAGGGTGTTGACCCTGCCTGATCCGGTGGTGGTGACGGCATGAATGCTATTGCTGCACCCAAGACGATTAGTGTTCTTAGCATCCCCATCTTTTCAACGTCCCTTTGGCGTCACCTTCTGGTGTTCCCGTATTTGTTCGGACGTTTGTACCACAGGGAGATTGGCTCCGGATGAAACGCGGGGTGAAAGTTTGAGTCGAATTGAAATCCAACCAGAAAGGATTTGTTAACCATAAAGCTGGCTCCGGAAAGGCAACGTTAACCAGCGCTGCCGCACAGTAGGGGAGTAAAGTGGCATGTGGGTTTTTGAGTCTTGCGTAAACGGAAGAAAACATCAGTCGTTGTGGACCAGCCCCGGCGGTCCAAGCCCATTGCAGTGGTTCTGTCTGCAGCGGCCTTTGCAGGCTGTTGTGCTATTGTGTTCAACACCTTCTTCAATCAGGGTGCAGCGGGCAGTGCAGCACTTGTGCCGCAAAACAATGGCACGACGCGGGTGACCATTGACGCCGGGCAAAAGACATCGCGCACCATTACCTTGAAGTATGATGCCTTGGTGGAAGATGTGCAGCGTGAGCTTTTGGCGACGGGACATTTTGAAGGTCTGGTTGATGGTGTGACCGGTCCCCGCACCAAGGTTGCGATTGAGAGCTATCAACGCGAGAACAAGCTGGTTGTAACGGGTGAGACGTCAAAGACTTTGCTTGAACATATTCAGTACACACGGAAGCTCAATCAGGCTGCTGAATTTACGGGGTCCGTTTCAGTTGAACAACCTTTGGCACAACCTGCAATTTTGCCGGTTGCAAAACTGAGTTCCAAATCTCCGGCAAAACCGCAGATTGCTTCAACAGGTGACAATGCAATTTCAAAATTGCAAGTGAGGCTGGCAATGCTGGGCTATGATCCCGGCAGCAGGTCCGGCCAGCTAGATGACGGAACGCGATCTGCGATCCTGATTTTTGAGATGGATCATGGATTGCCCATGCAGGGCAAAATTTCCAAGGCATTGCTGGCGGAAATCAAGGCCATAGAATCCAAAAAAAAGCCATGAGCCAGCGGTGACAACCCGTCTGAAAACGGAGTTGTGGGTGCAAGCCTTTTTGCGCCGTTGTCAAGGCGACGGAATGTTTGGTGCAGTGCTGCACCGGGGCCATGCCGAGGCTGGTGCATTGATGGTCGTCGTCAACCATCTGGATGGGACGTGCAGCCTGCTTGGGCCGCCACCTGGACCCGCCTACGACGAAGATGGAAACAGGGTGTTTGAAAACCGCACTGCGACACCTTTGCCTTGGCCCGATGTTGACGCCAAAATTCAACGTGCGCGTGGCTTTGACGACGATCTCTGGGTGGTTGAAGTTGAGGATAAAACAGGATTTGCAGGGTTGATTGCGGGCTCGCGCTGATCTTTATGCAATTGTTAACTATAACTGGTTTTGATCAGCACTATTGACGTCGATTCAACGCGGTTTACAGGAAACATACCATGGCTGCCATTCTGCAGTTTCAAAAACGCAGTACATCCGAAATGCCAGCCTTTCAGCCGGGCCATACCGCCACCATTCTGATTTACAACGGTGTGCGGATTGAACGGATTGATTTTGAGGCGTTGCGCGACAAAGCAAGGGCAGGGCTTGAAGGGCCGACGCGCATTGCGAATTAGAATTACCCGTCCACTCTCACACAGCGGCTTTGCTTGATAACATCTTCCGCCTCTTTTCGCAGAAGGGGGTCCGCGACTGCCATCCACAGCACGGCGAGGCCCTGGTTTTCGTTCAGTGCAATGCGCCAGCCGATATCATCCCCCGTTACATCAACAGCGTCGTCGATTCCGTCGAAAATTTGTGCGAGCAGGCCATTGTCACGCGACATTTCAACGGTGAAGGTGTTGGTGTCGGCTTGCGTGTCATTGATGGCGTACACCTGTTCGCCGCGAATGGTGTAGACAGCAAAAGACCAAAAACCCTCCGGCAATTGCGCTGTGACTTTTACCGGTCCTTCGGCAACACTGAATTTGCAGATGCCGACAATATTTTCCGCTGTTGCAGAGGGTATGAGTTTGATTTGCGCATCTGCAGCAAGCACGGAAAAGCGATTTGAGTGTTCTGGTCCCAGGGCCACGTCAATTGCAGCACTGAATGAATGGCTTGGTAAAAACAGAACATAGGTGACGTGGGCGATGAGGGCGAGGACGGCTGACGTGAAAAGCCAGAAAAATTGTCGGCGCATGTCTAGCACCACAACCGTTTGACACGCGGCAAGGCGGGTAGAACACCTGCAACGTCGTCAAAGGAACCCAACAACACCAACTGTAATTCATAGCCGCCGCCACCGGGGGGCACCAACCAGTTGCCGGGAACGGGGGACACGGAAACTGAAACGGCAGTTTCGCTGCTGGCCTCGCGAATGGCCTGCGAAACATCAAGCGACGTGCGCGCGCCACCTGATGATGCGCTGACAAACCACCAGCGTGCGGCAGGGAATGTTCCCTCGACAGTGACAAGACACTCACCCCGCAAACTGTTGCCATCGTCATCTTCGGTGCGGACAAAAAAGCGCGAGCCTTTTGGAGGGGGCAATTGTCCGCGCCGCAGAAAATGTCCGGCCAGATACATTGCGTTCAGATCTTCGCTACCGGAGCGAATTTCTTTCCAGCCGCTTGCGCCGATCGGGGCTGCGATGCTGGCATTCTCCATCATGTATTGGGCCGAAAGCGGGCCAAAGCCCAAGCCAACGGCCAACATGACGAGAGGAATGATTGCGCGATTCATTGTGACTGTTCTTAACCCGCTATTGGCTGCCGGGGAAGCATTACGCAGCGCTTAAAAACTGAAAAGCGGTTTAGGCTTTTTCTTGCGTTCTGGTGATCCGAAAAGTGAATCAAGGAAGTTCCGTTTTGGAGCACGTTCTGCGTTGGCCTCGGGAAGTTGCAATGTGGTGTCGCCACCAGCCAACTTCCGCCGGGCGCGCGCCGACTTTTTCTTTTTCAATTTATTTGACGTAACTGGGGCCTTCTTTTCGAACAGATTTAACATGCCGTTCAATACATCCTGTCCTGGGTCTCCGGTGGTGGCAACGGCTGTGTCAACAGTGGCATCTGGCGTTTCAT
>JANMEM010000352.1:0-2304 GCA_031376985.1 Hyphomicrobiales bacterium | reverse complement strand
GATTGTCAAAGCCAATAGACGTGATAGCGTTGTCGCATGGCTACTGTGCACTTCACGTCAAATTTGCGCCGCCATGTCGACTGTCCGTCGATGCTGGCGAATGGCGCTACTGTGCGCGTGGTGCTGGACCAGGTGTTCGCGGCTCACCCGCGATTGGAGACTTATGTGCTGGATGATCAGCGGCAGCTTCGCAAGCATATGCGCATTCTGGTTGACGGACAGGCCATTCGTGATCTTGAAAAGCAATCAGACGCCGTTTCCCCGGATGCTGACATCTGGGTGATGCAGGCTTTGTCGGGAGGATGAGATGCAGAAGACCTTGATGATTTCAACGCGGAAGGGGCTGTTCGAAGCCGCGAAGACCCGTGGCGGCTGGAAAGTGTCTGATGCGCATTTCGTCGGTGACAATGTGACGTTGATGATGCGGGACCCGCGGGATGGCACGGACTATGCTGCGCTCAACCATGGGCATTTCGGGATCAAGCTGCATCGTCGGGATAGGGGCAAGAAAAAGTGGGTGGAGATTGCCTCTCCCAAATATCCGGAAAAGCCGGAGGGACTGGTAGACAAAGATGGCTGGGGCAAGGACGTCAACTGGTCCACGCAACTGATCTGGGCGCTGGAATGTGGTGGCGGGACAAAAGCCAAGGGCACGATCTGGGCGGGCACCATGCCGGGTGGCTTGTTCAAATCAACGGATCGCGGGGATACGTGGGAGTTGATGGAGAGTTTGTGGCGTCACCCCGATCGCAACAAGTGGCTGGGCGGCGGGGCTGATATTCCGGGCATCCATTCCATCTGCGTTGATCCCCGCAATCCCGACGTTGTGCGTGTCGCGGTATCATGCGGCGGCGTGTGGCGGACGGAAGATGGTGGTAAAACCTGGGCGCAATCGGCCCATGGCATGAAGTTTGACAATGGTCCGAAGTCCGAGGCGGAAAGCCCGGACGGACAGGACCCACACATGATGGTGCAGTGTCTGGCTGACCCTTCCAAATTCTGGGTGCAGCACCATGCCAGCATTTTCAAATCGGTAAATGATGGGGTGACGTGGACCGAGGTGCGGGCCAAGCCGTCGAGTTTTGGCTTTGGTGTTGTGGTGCATCCGAAGGAGCCTGACACGGCGTGGTTTGTGCCGGGCATCAAGGATGAAAAACGCATTCCCGTCGATGGTGCGCTGGTGGTGACGCGCACACGTGATGGCGGCAAGACATTCAAGGTTTTGAAAAAGGGCCTGCCGCAGAAACATGCCTATGACGTGGTGTTCCGGCATGGCTTGGCGATTGATGATTCGGGAGAGCGGTTGGCCATGGGGTCCACCACGGGGAATGTGTGGGTGAGCGAGAATGCAGGGGATGAGTGGGCGCAGGTGAGTTCGACACTGCCGCAGGTTTATGCTGTCAGGTGGGTGTGAGGAATTACAGACGGATTTTACCATTCGGTCTGTAAAAACTTGTTACAGACGGATTTCGGGTTTATGTCTGTAATGCATGGAGCAGATTCCACTTGCCGTTCAAACAGTCTATGCGGAACTTCTGGAGCAATGTCGCTCAGATTCCGGCGTCACAGGCTCGCTCTATGAACGAACCACCAAAGGTGTGACCTATGCCTATCTCAAGACGCCAGTTGGTGAGAAGCGCATGGACACCTACGTTGGCAAGCTGACAGAAGACACAACGGTTGCTGCACTACGTGCCATCAAAAATGCAAATCAATCCTTGCGCGGACGGCGGCAGCTTGTGCAAATGCTCAAGCAAAATCTGCCGTCACCGCATGCCTCATTGGCAAACGTCCTTGATGTTGTGAGATGGGGTGGGCTTGCAGCCGACGCGATTGTTGTAGGTACCAATGCTTATGCTTGCTATCCCGCACTTGTTGGCTACAAGTTAGACGCTGCAAGTATGGGAACGGAAGACGTTGACATTGCGACGCTGAATCTGGCGGTATGTCCGACGCGTGACGGACAGAATTTTGAGCAATTGCTGCAATTGGCCGACGCTTCATTCAAGGCTTTGCCCTCACTTTCGAAAAAGGCGTTTCCTTCCAGTTTCAGGGCCGCAAACGGTTTTCGCGTGGACTTGCTCACGCAACAGCGCGGCAGTCGTGGTGAAACGTCAGTGCCTTTGCCCAACTTGCAAGCCGGGGCCACCCCTTTGCAACACTTGGGCTGGTTAATTCACGAACCTGCAAAAGCAGTGTTGCTTTGGGGAGCTGGTGTTCCCATTCAAGTGCCTCAGCCTGCGCGCTACGCTGTTCACAAACTGATTGTGTCGCAGAAGCGCAATCCGTCTGAACGATTGAAAC
>JANMEM010000339.1:0-2161 GCA_031376985.1 Hyphomicrobiales bacterium | reverse complement strand
TCAACGGCCTCAACAAGGCCGGGGTTACAGTGGACCGCAAGGTTCTCTCTGATCTTGCAATTCATGATCCGCTGGCTTTCAAGGCCATCGTCGAGAAGGCAAAAGCCGCTCTGGCTGCTTAATCGTCAAGTCGATCATTTAATCCGGGCCTTGAGTGGAGCGACAAGCTCCTCTACTCAGGGCCTTTATTTTTGGTGGTGATGCAATGTCCTTAGAGGCACTGGAACAAGACACAATTGCGCAAGTGAACGCCGCTGCTGATGAAGCAGCCCTTGAAACCGTGCGCGTCAATGCACTGGGAAAGAAGGGCGTCATTTCCGAGCGCATGAAAACGCTGGGGGCCATGTCACCCGATGAGCGCAAGAGCTTTGGTGCTGCACTGAACCTGCTGAAAGACAAGGTGACGGAAGCCATCAGTACACGGAAGGTTTTGCTGGGACGCGCCGCGCTTGATGCACGATTGGCGTCCGAGCGTGTGGACATCACACTGCCCGCCCGTGCCGAGTTGCGCGGCACTGTGCATCCTGTGTCTCAAGTCTGGGAAGAAGTGGTGCAGATTTTTGGCGACCTTGGCTTCTCGGTGGCGGAGGGTCCGCACATCGAAGACGACTTCCACAATTTCGATGCCCTCAACATGCCGCCGGAACATCCGGCCCGGCAGGAACATGACACGTTCTATTTCAACGAACGCGAAGACGGTTCCCGCATGGTTCTGCGCACGCATACATCGCCTGTGCAAATCCGCACCATGCTTTCGCAGAAGCCGCCAATTCGCATCATCGCACCGGGCCGCACGTTTCGCTCTGATTCAGACATGACGCACACACCTATGTTCAATCAGGTGGAAGCACTGGTGATTGACGAGACGACCCACATGGGAAATCTCAAATGGGTCTTGCATGAATTCTGCAAAGCCTTCTTCGAAGTCGATGACGTAAAAATGCGTTTCCGCGCCTCGCACTTCCCCTTCACCGAACCCTCCATGGAAGTGGATATTCAATGTTCATGGAAAGACGGTCAGGTGAAGATTGGAGAAGGTGACTCGTGGCTGGAAATTCTGGGCAGCGGCATGGTGCACCCCCACGTCATCAAATCCTGTGGCCTCGACCCCGACAAATATCAAGGCTTCGCCCTCGGCATGGGCATCGACCGCATCGCCATGCTGAAATACGGCATACCGGATCTGCGCGCGTTTTTTGAGAGTGATCTGCGCTGGCTCAGGCACTACGGGTTCAAGTCACTGCAAGTACCAACGCTTGTGGGAGGTTTGTCGTGAACAAATTTAATTTTTCCCCTCCCTTGAGGGAGGGGCAGGGGTGGGTGTGGGCTGCATACTCTGTAGCTGACACCCTCCCCCAACCCCGCCCTCGTGGGCGGGGAGAAAACAATGATTTTGCTCTCGGAGCGCACCTATGAAATTCACCCTCTCTTGGCTCAAGGATTATCTCGACACTTCGGCGTCGGTCGATGACATCGCCGCTGGCCTGCTTGGTATTGGTTTGGAAGTTGAAGAAATTTCTGACAAGACCAAGGCGCTGTCTGCGTTCACCGTCGCTTACGTTCAACACGCCGACAAGCACCCCAATGCGGACAAGCTGAAACTCTGCACTGTCGAAACCATTGACGGCATGAAGCAGGTTGTCTGCGGCGCGCCCAATGCTCGGACGGGCATCAAGGCCATTATTGCTTTGCCCGGCGTGACCATTCCTGTCACGGGGCAAGTGTTTGCGCCTGCCACCATTCGTGGCTCTGAATCCCAGGCCATGATGTGTTCCGAACGGGAACTCATGCTCTCGGAAGAGCACGATGGGATTATTGAAGTGCAGGGCGATTGGCCGGTGGGCACGCCTGCGGCTGTGGCCTTGGGGCTTGATGACCCGATGTTCTATGTCAAGGTGACTGCGAACCGGCCTGATGCGCTGGGCATCTATGGCATTGCTCGTGATCTGGCGGCCAAGGGATTGGGCACGTTGAAGCCGCTGAATGCGCCAACGGTCAAAGGCACATTCGACTCACCGATTTCTGTAAAGCTGGATTTCCCCACTGCCGATGCAAAGGCCTGCCCGCTGTTTGTGGGGCGCTATATTCGAGGCGTGAAAAATGGCCCTTCGCCTGCTTGGTTGCAGCAGCGTTTGAAGTCGATTGGCCTGCGCCCGATTTC
>JANMEM010000333.1:0-2374 GCA_031376985.1 Hyphomicrobiales bacterium | reverse complement strand
CCAGGCAAAAGGTATTTCCTGTGCAAAGCCAGAAGGCGCGTTTTACGTTTACCCTTCATGCGCTGGCACCATTGGAAAGACGGCACCATCAGGCAAGGTGATTGCCAATGACGAAGATTTCGTTGGCGAATTGCTGGCGTCTGAAGGTGTGGCGGCTGTGCATGGTGCGGCCTTTGGCACGTCACCGTATTTTCGCATTTCCTATGCAACTGCCACATCAACACTTGAAGACGCGTGTTCCCGTATCCAGCGCTTTTGCGCCAACCTGAGGTAAGCCTTATGAACATCTATGACAACACAATGCCAGTGCTGGTGCATAACCTGAAATCACTCTCGAAATTCATGCGCAAGGCCGAGAAGCATTGTGAAGACAAGAAGATTGATCCGGCGGTGATGCTGGGCATGCGTTTGGCACCCGATATGTTCAACCTGATGCGTCAGGCGCAACTGGTGACGGATTTTGCCAAGGGTTGTGGCGCACGGTTGGGCGGCGTTGCCGTGCCGTCCTATGCCGATGATGAAACAACCTTTGAAGGATTGCAGGCCCGCATTGACAAGTGCATCGGGTTTCTGGAATCGCTCGACAAGGCCGGATTTGACGGTGCTGATACACGGGAACTGACCCTTAAAATGGGTGGACGTGAGATGACTCTGACGGGGCAGGACTATGCCAACAGCGCGGCGCTGCCCAACCTCTACTTTCACCTGGCAACGGCCTATAACATCCTGCGACATAATGGCGTGGAACTTGGCAAGGGCGATTTCGTTGGACGTGGGTAAGCCCTATTACTGTCACAATCTCGGGCAAAACGTGCATTGATTGCATTGAAAGGTAAAATATGAAAAAGTTTCTCTCCGTCGCACTGCTTGCCACCGCTGCCACATTTGCAGCAGGCTCCGCCGAAGCTGGCGGCATCAAGGTTGGCGTGTTGACCTGTCAGGTTGAAGGTGGCGTTGGCTTCATCATCGGTTCTTCGAAGGATGTGGAATGCACATTCAAGGGCACCAACGGCCGCCGTGAAAACTATGTCGGTACGGTTGGCAAACTTGGTATTGATATTGGCGTGACAACGGATACGCGCGTCGCATGGCTTGTATTTGCACCTGGCAAGATGAAGGCTGGTTCGCTGCGTGGCAGCTATCAGGGTGCTTCGGCTGAAGCGACGGTTGGTATTGGCCTCGGCGCCAATGTTCTGGTGGGTGGCTTCAAGAAGTCAATCAATCTGCAGCCCGTGAGCGTGCAGGCCCAGACCGGCCTGAACATTGCGGCCGGGCTTGGCAGCCTGAACTTGCGCCCGGTCACCTACAAATAATACTTAGCTTTATTGAGTTTCCCAGGC
Organism: Hyphomicrobiales bacterium; assembly: GCA_031376985.1. Taxonomy (GTDB): domain Bacteria; phylum Pseudomonadota; class Alphaproteobacteria; order Rhizobiales; family Aestuariivirgaceae; genus Aestuariivirga. Next base: position 1,034 of record JANMEM010000333.1, on the reverse strand, counting down.
CCGCTGCATTTGCAGCGGGTCTTTTTTGTTTCCACTTGCCAGCCCTGCCAGAAAGAGTCAGTCTTCGGTCAGGAGCTGCCCTGCGCAGTCCGTTATAGTTGTCCTTCAGGGCAGCCCCTCAATGCGAATGAAACAGCACGGGAGGGTTATCCATGAATGTTACCAATGGCAGAGAACCAACGGGTCCGCGATTGATTGCCATCGTCGGACCCTATCAGAGCGGGAAAACATCATTGCTCGAAGCATTGTTGTTTCGTGCTGGTGCCACCACACGTCAGGGCAAGGCCGCTGACAAATCCTTGGCGGGAGATGCGACCACAGAAGCCCGCTCCCATGGCATGGGGGTTGAAGTCAATGTTGCGGGGCTGACCTATCTCGGAGACAAGTTCACCTTCATTGACTGCCCCGGATCGATTGAATTTTCAGAGGATGCCAAAGCTGTATTGCCCGTCTGTGATGCGGCCATTGTGGTTGTGGATGCCGATGCAAAAAAGGCTCCGGCGCTGCAACTGATCTTGCGACAATTGGACGTGATGGAGGTGCCGCGTATTGTTTTTCTCAACAAGATCGACAAGGCGAATATGGCGCCCCGCGAGGTTCTGGCGTGGATGCAGCCTGCCAGTGCGAAACCACTGATGCTCAGGCAATTGCCCATCTGGACCAATGGTGTGGTTTCAGGCTTCGTCGATCTGGCGCTTGAACGTGCGCATATCTATCAGGAACTGGCAGAGAGCCGTGTGGTGGAGATGCCAGCTGATATTGCCGAGCTTGAAAAGCAGGAACGCTTTACGCTGCTGGATACTTTGGCGGACCACGACGATGCATTGATGGAACAGTTGCTCACAGACATGGAGCCGCCGCGGGACCAGGTGTTCAAGGATTTGAAACGCGATGTGCGTGACGGCCATGTAACGCCGGTGCTGTTTGGTTCGGCTGAACATGGCAATGGCATTGGCCGATTGCTGAAAACGTTACGGCATGATGTGAGTGGTGTTACCCGCGTGGCTGAACGACTGGGTATTGTTCCGACAGTT
>JANMEM010000318.1:0-1571 GCA_031376985.1 Hyphomicrobiales bacterium | reverse complement strand
CCCACGCAAAACCTGTGGGCTGTCCTGCTGGTAACATTTCTGCTGGGGGCTTGTGTGTTTGCCGCCGTGCATCATGCCGAGGTGATTGCTGCGCGGATTGGTGAGCCTTTCGGTTCGATCGTACTTGCTCTTGCTGTCACTGTGCTGGAAGTTGGATTGATCTTGTCGCTGATGGTGAGTGCCGGTGCTGGTGGCAATACCATTGCGCGCGACACAGTCTATTCCGCCATCATGATCATCACTACAGGTATTGTGGGGTTGAGTTTGTTGCTGGGCAGCGGTCGGCATTTTGAACAGTCTATCCGCATTCGCGGCACGTCCTATGCGCTGTCGGTTCTGGTGGTGTTGTCTGTGATCACATTGATCCTGCCGAATTATACCTTGACCACTGTTGGACCCACTTTCAGCACCGTTCAACTGGCCATGGTCGCAATCACGTCACTGGGGCTCTATTGCACATTCCTGTTTGTGCAAACGGTGCGGCACCGGGATTATTTTCTGCCGGAAGAAGGGCCATCGCAGGATGACAGTCATGCCAGCCCGACGATCTCCACTTTCTGGATCAGCGTCGCGCTGTTGGTCACCGCATTGACCGCAGTCATTCTGCTGGCCAAATCGCTGTCGCCCGTATTGGCTAACATGATTGCAGTTGCAGGCCTGCCATTGAGTTTCACTGGCGTCATCATTGCTGGAATGGTGTTGTTGCCGGAAGGCATTGCGGCGGTGAGGGCAGCCATGGCCAACAATTTGCAAACCAGCGTCAATCTGGCATTGGGTTCGGGCCTTGCCACCATCGGCCTCACCATTCCGGCAGTGGCACTTGCCAACATGATCGGCAATTTCAATATCGCACTCGGCATTTCGCCAAGCCAGACTGTGTTGCTGGTGCTTGCGCTGTTTGTGAGCGCCGTGACATTGTCCGGGGGACGGACGAACGTACTATTCGGCGCTGTGCATCTCTCAATCTTCGCCATGTTTCTGCTGATATCAGCCTTCCCGTAAAGGTATCTGGCAAATTTCCTGAACCGCCATAGTTAGTGATGCGGTGATACAGGATGACGATGCATTTATCGCAAGACAGAGCTACGCTTGCGTGCCCGGCTTCAGAGCTTTCCCGGTGTTGACGTCAAAATGCAGCTGAGTTTGGATTTACTTCCTTGGGCGCGGGCGAAGTCTACGATGTCTTTTCGCGCCTTTTCACAAACACTTTTAGATTTCATGAACTTCCCGTCCTGTTCATAGAAAACAAAAGCCTGGCCATCGAGAGAACCCTTGACGACCCAGACTGATTTTGCCGCAGCAGGTTCTGTATAGAGACCAGTCAGCAAAACCATTGAAATCAGCATATATACAGAAGTCCGATTCATGACACTCTCCCTTTTGGCGTTTTATCATCAGACTCAATACTCTGGAATACAACCCCTAAGTAATGGCCTATTTTGGTGACAGTGCATAAAATTCAGGTCGGGCTGTGCGTCGCTCAGTCTTTGTACGACGCTGCCATTTGTGCAATACCATCTTGCATCACTCTCCGTGAGTTGGAGAGGATCATCATCAACAATTTCACATGG
>JANMEM010000291.1:0-4014 GCA_031376985.1 Hyphomicrobiales bacterium | reverse complement strand
GTCAGACAAGGCATTGCCAGCCGTTGCCGCATGCTTGGCCGCCGCTTGCGCATCGCCTGCACCAGCGGCGATAATACCTTTTGAAAGGGCTTCGTAGCCCTTCCGCTGTTTGCGAAAGCGCCAGAATTCCCGCGCTGCTGTAGGGCTGCGAAACAGGCGGCGCAGCAGTCCCCACAGAAACGACAAGGCCACAATGGTAACCAAAGCCACAACAATGGCAACCGCAACCGAGAGATGGATTTCGCGGCCCAACCAGTTGATCATAATGCTGCCGGGCCTGTCGGCAAGCCATGCAAAGCCCAAGGCCAGCAATACCAGCAACAGGAAACGCCACAGCAGTTTCAACATGCCATCAACCCTTGGCCGCAATCACGCGGAGCACGGCGTCTTCAACGGACTTTAATGCAGTTTCAAGCCTAACGCGGCCTTGCGCCCGGTCCAGCCATTGCTGAATGCCTTCAGGCTTTGCACCTTCAATGGCGGACAATTGTTCAATGGCCTGCGGCAGGTCGCCACTTTCGGCCAGTGCGGCTGCAGCGCTTGCAGCTGTTGGCCAATCCACATCCCCTTCAACGCGAATGGTGATGAGGTCAGAAAAACTATTGTAGATATCCGACCACCAGCTTTGGCTTTCAGGTACAGGGCCTGGAATAATGGGTTTGGGTAATGAGCCAATCATCGCCTTCAGTTCACCGCCAAGGCCCTTGGCATCCGGTAGGCCAAGGGCTGCATGTTGCTGTAACACATCCAGCCCCGCCGCGGCAGGCACCATGCGCTGAATGCGTTCATACTCGTCACGGTAACCGGTACCCGCTGCAATCTTGGCCTTGAGGTCTGAAAGACCCTGCGACAGCGCAACGGTATTATCAACTGCTTCGGCTGGCTTTACCTTCAAACTCGCAACGTCTTTTTCGAGATCGCCAATGCGCTGCGTCAAAGCAGAGATGACTGCTGTATCAGCAGGAACAGCAATGCCATCCGCCGTGACAACAGGACGCGAAGCAAGATCAATCAACGACTGTTTTGCGGCATTCAGGCTTTCTTCAAATGCAGTCAGTTTTTCAGCTGTATCGCTTTGTACAGTCTGGGAAGCTTCTGCCAGAGTGGACAGCGTGGCTTCTTTCGCTTCCAGCGTGTCAACATCCGCTTTCAACTGCGCTGCAAGTTTGTCTACATTTTCCAATTGCCCGCGCAATGTCGCATTGCCCGCTTCAAGCGCTGTAACCTTGTCAGAGAGTGCCACCATCTGGTCAGACGGCAAGTAATTGCTCAGTACGTCCTTGTAGAGCCAACCACCAGCAATTGCCGCAGCAATCAAAGCCACTGCACCATAAAGCCAGCCACGATTGCGTGACGCTTTTTTCGCAGCGGTCGGAGCAGCAGGTTCTGTACGCTCAATCACCTGATCAGCATCAAGGTCAATAATCGTATCTGAATGTGTATCTGTAGTGTTGTTCATTGCTTGCCGTGCCTAGTCTGCTTCGTTGCCCTGATCAAGCAGCGTCAACATGCCGTTTTCATCAGGTGTTCGGCTGATGCGTTTGGCCCAGCCTTGCGGCAGGTTTGCGGCAACATTGGCGGAAAGGCAAAAATGTGTGAGTGATTTGGCGCGGTCCACGCAAGCGGACTTGATTACTTGCGCCGCCCACAGTTTGGTGGTGCGTGGTGAATAGAGCAACACACCATCGACGCCCTCCATCTGCTGGCCCAAATCCGGCACATCGCTGGGCACCGCGTCATAAACAATCACCCGGGCCACCGTGAAACCCTCAGCCTTCAGTTTGCCCTCAAGATCGCCCGTGGTTTCGGAGCCCGACAAATACAGGATGGGACCAGCGTCGGGTTTCAGGCTTTTGCACATCACGCGCACCAACCCCTCCACATTCCCACCCTTGCCATGCACATGGTCAAAACCCTGGCGGTGGGCCTCCAGCGCCGACTGTGGCCCGATCGCGAAGAACGGCACATGATGAAACGGCGTCAGATCGGTTTTGCCCGCCAGCCCGTTTGCACTCGAAACACACAAGGCCTGAAACGGTCCCTCCGGCAATACAACGTCATCACGCGGAGCAATTTGCAACAGCGGCACAATCACCGCTTCATGGCCGAGCCCCTCGAGTTTCTCTGCAAGGGGCTGCGCGTCTTCAATGGGCCGTGTCACCAGCAGTTTCATGTGTAGAGCAACTTCTCTCCGCCCATCGCCTTGACTTTTTCACCAGCCTCAATGCCCATGGCCACGGCATCTTTGGAAGTTCCTGCAACAGCATGTTCGAAACAGTCGCGTCCATCAAGGGTCAAAGCGTGGCCCCGGAATGTGACGGATGTGCCATCGACTTTCGCGTGGCCCGCTATGGGGGTTCGGCAGGAGCCTTCGAGTGTGGCGAGAAAGGCGCGTTCGCACTGAATGGCAATACCGGTCTGCTTGTGGTGAATGGCGTTCACCAAATCCCGAGCCTTCTTGTTCGATTGGGCAATTTCAATGGCAATCGCCCCCTGCGCCACGGCAGGCAACATCACATCCATATCCATGATCGAACTGATGTGGTGCGACAAGCCCAAACGGTTGAGGCCTGCCACAGCCAAAAATGTCGCGGCTGCAACACCCTCTTCCAACTTGCGTAACCGCGTTTGCACATTGCCACGAAACGGTGCCGATTGCAGATCAGGCCTGATGCGCAAAGCCTGCGCATTCCGCCGCACTGAAGAAGATCCCAAAATCGCACCCTGCGGCAAATCCATCAGAGTCTTTGAGTGAACACTGACAAAAGCATCGCGCGGGTCTTCCCGCTCCAACACAGCCCCAAAGGCCAAACCTTCCGGCACAATGGCAGGCATATCCTTCATCGAGTGCACGGCAAGATCAATCGTCCCCGCAAACAACGCGTCTTCAATTTCCTTGGTGAACAGCCCCTTGCCACCAATCTCTGCCAAGGGCCGGTCCTGCACCCGGTCGCCAATCACCGAAATCACCACAATCTCAAACTGGTTTTCCGCCATATCATGTGCCTGCATCAGGCGGGATCGTGTTTCATGGGCCTGTGCCAGCGCCAGAGGCGATCCACGGGTTCCAATTCTGATCGGCGTCATTTGCAAATTCCGTATGGCGGGTGCTACAGCGGCACTCATAAAGGTGAAACAGACCCACACACTACCGGACTCATGCGCGTTTCCACAACCATTTTAGGTATCGAAACATCTTGCGACGAAACCGCCGCCAGCGTGGTGCGCCGCCGCGTCGATGGGTCAGGCGAAATCCTGTCCAACGTGGTGCTGAGCCAGGTCAAGGATCACGCCCCCTATGGCGGCGTGGTGCCGGAAGTCGCAGCCCGCGCCCACATTCACCATCTCGATCGCATCATCGCCAAGGCCATGACTGATGCCGGGGTGGACTACGCTGATTTGAATGCCATTTCTGCCACCGCTGGCCCAGGATTATCCGGCGGCCTGATCGTCGGCCTTACTATGGCCAAGGGCATCGCATTGGCGCGGGGATTGCCTTTCCTCGCCATCAACCACCTTGAAGGCCATGCGCTGACCCCGCGCCTTTTGGGCGACGTGCAGTTCCCATATCTTTTATTGCTCATCTCCGGCGGACACACCCAGTTCCAACTGGTGCGCGGGGTTGGCGATTACAAACGCCTCGGCACCACCATTGATGACGCGCTGGGCGAAGCCTTCGACAAGACTGCAAAGTTGTTGGGCCTCGGTTATCCCGGAGGGCCACTGGTCGAACAATACGCCATACGCGGCAACGCCAGTCGCTTCGACTTGCCACGACCCTTGAAGGGCAGGGCAGGCTGCGACTTCTCCTTCTCCGGCCTCAAAACCGCGGTGCGCGAAGCCGCCGAAGACGTCGGCACTCTCACCGATCAAGACAAAGCCGACCTCTGCGCCAGTTTTCAGAAAGCCGTGGCGGAAACCATGCAAGACCGCCTGAAAAAAGCCTGCGCCATGTTCCGCGAGCACTGCCCCGACACACACACGCCAACCCTCGTCGTCGCAGGCGGTGTCGCC
>JANMEM010000286.1:0-10997 GCA_031376985.1 Hyphomicrobiales bacterium | reverse complement strand
GGCACGGTGACCAGTGTGCGGCCTGAGCTGATGGAATTGGCGGCGACGGAAAAAAAGCTGCCCGATGGCTTGGCGGTGTCGGTTGCTGCGAAAATACTAAACCGCATTTTTGTTGGTGATTTTACGCAATATCGTTTGGGCAGTGAAAGGCTGGGCGAGTTTCTCGTCGTCAGTCCGCGGCGGAACGAGCGTGATGTTGGAATTTTTGAGATTGGTGACAGTGTTGCTGCGGGTTGGCGGGGTGACGCCGCACAAGTGCTGGCTGATGTGTAACAAACAGGGAGAAGTAAAATGAAGAAAATTGCAGATCCGATTTCAGCGACAAAATTCATGGAAGAGTTGCGCCGCTATCAGAACGGCAGCGTGTCGCGCCGTCATTTTCTGGGCGTCACCGGGCTCGGGCTTGCCACTGCCGTGATGGCGGGTGCAGTGCCGGGGCTTCGTCCGCGCAAGGCCTATGCTGCGTTGTCCGGCACGGTGAACTTCACGACCTGGCCCAGCTATTTCGCGCAGGAAAACCTCGACAAGTTCACCACCGATACAGGTGTGAAAATCAACGTCGCGGTGTTTGGTTCCAACGAGGAAATGCTGGCGAAGTTGCAGGCGGGTTCTACCGGGTGGGATGTGTTCGTTCCAACGAATTATGCCATTTCCACCTACAAGGATTTGGGCCTGATTGAAGAATTGGATTTGAAGCGCTTGCCGAATTATGACGCGGCAACGCAGGAACAGCGCTTCACTGCGGAAGGCATCATCGGTGGCAAGACCTATGCCGTGCCGAAGGATTGGGGCACCACGGGTTTTGTGGTCAACTCGAAAACCGTGCCAACACTTCCAACCTCATGGAAAGAGTTCTGGGCTGCAACGCAAGGCCCATTGACGGGTCGCGTTATGGTGCATGACTATCAATTGACAACGATTGGTGCGGCACTCAAATCTTTTGGCTATGCATTCAACTCGATTGACGAAAAAGAATTGGCCGAGGCTGAGAAACTTCTGATTGCCTGCAAGCCGCATTTGTTCGGTATCAACTCCGACTACAAGCCGTCGCTGATCAGCGGTGATGCCTGGGCTTCCGTGTGCTGGACGGGTGATGCCACACAATTGCAGCGCGACATGCCGGAAATGAAATATGTGCTGGCCAAGGACGGTGGCGAAATCTGGAGCGATTTCTATGCCATTCCAAAGGGTGGTCAGAACCCGGATGCGGCTTATGCGCTGATCGACTTCCTGTTGACACCTGCCATCAATGCCATTGAAGTGAAGGCGCACGGTTATCCATCAACCGACTCGCGTACCAATGCACTGGTGCCGAAGGACATGCTGGAAAATCCGATCCTTTATCCGGCGGCAGAAGCTTTGGCACCGCTGGAGTTTGGTGCGGCAGCAACGCTGACCAATCCACTCCGTGCTGAAATCATGGCCCGCTTCAAGTCTGCCTGAGGTATCGTGAATTCAAACAATCGTTCCCCGCTGGTGACCAGCCTGCTGTTGGCACCAGCGGGGATATTCTTCTTTTTTCTTCTGATATTGCCGCTGGTGGTGATGCTGGTGTTTTCCTTCGGGGAACGCGGGCCAGCTGGCGGCTATGTGCCGGGCTTTACGGCTGACAATTATCTGAACCTGCCGGCCCGCAGCAAAGCGTTTTTCAATACCTTGACACTGGCACCACTCGGAACGTTGTTGACGGCTATTTTTGCGTTTCCCATGGCGTATTTTCTGGCGGTGAAAGTGCCGCCTAAATGGCGCGTTGTCATGCTTGTGTTGGTGATGGCTCCGTTCTGGACCAGCCAGTTGATGCGCTACTATGCTTGGATCATGATTTTGGGATCGAAGGGTATTCCCACATGGCTCGGCTGGATCGGCATTACGGATGTGCGCTTGCTGAATACACCGACTGCGGTTTTGATTGGTGCGGTTTATGGTTTTCTGCCGCTTATGGTTCCGCCTATCTATGTGTCGTTGGAAAAGCTCGACAAGCGGCTGCTTGAAGCATCAGCGGATTTGGGCGCAACGCCGTGGCGGACGTTTTATCAAATCACGTTGCCGTTGGCTTTGCCCGGTGTGGCGACAGGTTCAATGCTGGTGTTCATATTGTTGATGGGGGATTACATTCTGCCGCAATATCTGGGCGGTGGAAAAGTGTTCTTCATCGGCAATGCATTGGTGGACCTGTTCCTGCAATCCCGGAACTGGCCCTATGGTGCTGCGGTATCGATTGCACTGGTACTCATCATGTTCGTGACGATCTTTTTCTATATGCGCTTTGTGCTGGGCAAGACCGACCAGCGCCGTGCGGCTTTGGTATAGCCCATGCGGATTTACGCCACGCTGATTTATATTTTTCTCTACGCTCCCATCGCGCTGATTGTTGGCTTGTCTTTCAATGCGGGTAAACAGTCCATGGTGTGGAAGGGCTTTTCCGTCGAGTGGTATGGCAAGGCCTTCAGCAATCCGTTGATCACGGAAGCCCTCGGCACCAGTGTGATGATCGGGCTTTGCACGGCTGTGTTATCCGGCATTTTCGGCACCATGGCGGCGCTCGGTCTGGAACGCACCAAGGGCTGGGTGCATGGGCTGTTTGATGCGCTGATCTATGTGGCCATCATGGTGCCTGGCATCGTGATTGGAATATCTTCGCTGATCACATTCGTGACGATTTTCGACGTGGTGAACCCCACGCTGATAACGCTGTTCAACATCCGGCTGCAAATGGGCATGTGGAGCGTCATCGCGACCCATGTATTGTTCAACATCGCCGTCGTGGCGCTGTTGGTGCGGGCGCGGTTGCAGGGCATGGACCGCAGTCTGGTTGAAGCGTCAGAAGATTTATACGCCACACCGATGGGCACATTCCGGCAAATCGTTTTGCCGTTGCTGGCACCGTCGATATTGGCGGGTGCGTTGTTGGCCTTCACGTTCTCGTTTGAAGATTTCATCATTGCATTTTTTGTGGCAGGGCCGGATGTGACGCTGCCGATCTATGTGTTCTCGGCAATCAGGCGCGGCGTGACGCCGGAAATCAATGCCGTGGGAACGGTGGTGTTGATGACATCACTGGTGTTGCTGATGCTGGCGCAGTGGATTTTGCAGAGGGGGACGAAGGCGGGCTGAGAGCTGTACAGTCAGTCAAACGCAAACATTTGTCATTCCAAACACGAGTGAAGCGAAGCGGAATGAGTGATTTGGAACCCCGCTGTTCTTCGCTCTTTGGCAAAAAGCGGGGTTCCAAATCGCTTACTTCGCTACGCTGCGTGCGCGTTTGGAATGACCGTTTTTTTGTATTTTACTGAACTCAATCGAGCATTCGAGCCTTTAAGCATCCTCGTCCAGTTGCCAGCGCACATGTTGATTGGCCGTGTCTGTGGCGAAATTCTGGATTGACGCTTCAATTGCGGCATCTGCATTTCCGGTGGCGCTGACACTGGCTTCAATTTCCACTGTTCCGGCTTCATCCAATGTTTTCGATGCCATGGACTTCAGCTTAAATGGCTGCCTGCCGAAGGCCTGTACAAGATGCAGCCGCACTGCCGCTTCGCGTTCGGGCTTGCAGCCGATCCACACGTGAAAGTCCTTGTTGAAAGCCACCTGGTTTGCAGTTTTGCTTTTCAGCCATTTGACCAAGGGGCGCATGCCAACGTTCACGAACACCACAAATCCCATCAGCAAAACTGCAAGGTGCCAAGCGCCTGCGCCCGCCAATAGACCCACCGCTGCCGAACACCAAAGCGTTGCCGCGGTGTTGAGGCCATGGACGTTGAAACCGTCACGGAAAATGATACCTGCGCCGAGGAAGCCGATGCCGGATACCACTTGCGCTGCGACCCGGGTTGGGCTGGCTTCATGGTCAAAGCGGGCGGCGAAAATTACAAAGGCGGCTGCACCTATGGCGACAAGTGCGTTGGTGCGAAGGCCTGCGGTACGCTGTCTTGCCTGCCGTTCGGTTCCGATCAATGCGCCACACACGAGTGCGACTGCAAGCTTCATGAAGGCAGAGTGCAAATCGCTGATCATGTCCATGGCTTGGTCCCAAAGGACCGAAACGTGGGCCGAAATTCACAACTGCTGACGACGATAAACGACGTGCGCAATCAAGAAACGTCAGCCGTGGTGTTTGTCCATCATGTCTACAAACCTTTTGAACAGGTAGTGGCTATCCTGCGGTCCCGGTGAGGCTTCGGGGTGGTGTTGTACGGAGAAGACTGGTTTGCCTTTGACCTGCAAACCCGCGTTTGACCCGTCGAACAACGAGACGTGGGTTTCTTCAATATCGGCGGGCAGCGAGTCACGGTCAACCGCGAAGCCATGGTTCATGGATACGATTTCGACCTTGCCCGTGGTGTAGTCTTTTACAGGGTGATTGGCACCGTGGTGGCCTTGGTGCATTTTCAGTGTTTTGCCGCCGAGGGCGATGGCCAGCATCTGGTGGCCGAGGCAGATGCCGAAAACGGGGGTGCCGGAGTCAACCAGTTTCCTGATTTCAGGCACGGCGTATTCGCCTGTGGCCGCAGGGTCGCCCGGACCGTTGGACAGGAATATGCCTTCCGGCTTCATGGCCAGAATGTCTTCGGCAGATGTGGTGGCGGGAACGACGGTTACGTCGCATCCGGCTGACGTGAGGCAGCGGAGAATGTTGCGCTTCAGACCATAGTCAATGGCGACGACGCGCTTGCCACCTTCTGCGTTGGTGTAGCCTGAACCCCAGTCCCACAGCTTCTCATCCCACTCCATGCGCTGGGTGAGGGACACATCCTTGGCTAGGTCCATGCCTTCGAGCCCGGGCCAATCAGCGGCCATTTTGGTGAGCTTCTTGCTGTCGAACTTGCCCTTGGCATTGTGGGCGATGACACCATTGGGCATGCCCTTGTCGCGGATCAGGTTGGTAAGCTGGCGGGTATCAATGCCGGAGAGGCCGATGATGCCGCGGGCTTTCAGCCATTTGTCAAAATGTTTGGCGTTGCGATAATTGGCAGGCTCGGTGATTTGCGCCTTGACAACGAGGCCGCGCACGGCAGCTGAGGCTGCAAGGGTTATGGTTTCGCTGTCGTCGTCATTGGTGCCGACATTGCCAATGTGGGGGAAGGTGAAGGTCACAATCTGGCCCGCGTACGATGGGTCCGTCAGCACTTCCTGATAGCCGGTCATTGCAGTGTTGAAACAAACTTCGGCCACGGCCTCGCCTTCGGCACCAAAACCAAAGCCTTCAATTACAGTGCCATCAGCCAATACCAAAACGCCTGTGATTTTGGGCTGATCCCAATCGCTGAAATGCGGGCGTGGTTTTGCTTTGGCCTTTGCGGGCTTTTTGGCGGGTGCCATGGCTTTATGAGTCTCCGGGAATTTGCGCTTGGTTAGGGGAGCTGGGCGGCCCCGTCAAGTTTGCACCAAGGCTGCAAAAGGACTATTGCACGTTTTTTCCAACTGATTTGAGGTCGAACCATGTCGCTTCGTGACACTCTAACTGCTGATATGAAGAACGCCATGAAATCCGGCGAGAAGCGGAAGCTGGCCACTATCCGGCTGATGAATGCCGCAATCAAGGACAAGGACATCAATTCCCGCACCGATGGTCACGACTCCGAGAAGATTTCAGACGCCGCCATCATGGATGTTCTGGCCAAAATGGTTAAGCAGCGGCAGGATTCGATTGCGGCGTTTGATGCGGGTGGACGCGCTGAACTGGCAGAAGCCGAACGCGAGGAAATGATGATTATCCAATCCTACATGCCAACGCAAATGAGCGATGACGACGCCAAGGATGCCGTTGCGCGCGTGATTGCGTCGTTAGGTGCAACCTCGGTCAAGGACATGGGCAAGGTCATGGCTGAGTTGAAAGCCAAATACTCGGGTCAAATGGATATGGGGAAAATTGGTGGCATTGTGAAGGCTCTTTTGGGGTAATCATATTCATCTTGCGTTCAGGTGGATTTCGGCAAGTTGCAGTCACGCAGGCCAGTTGTCTGCGTTGACCCTGACTTATGAAAGGATGGCTCAACATGATCCGTAAAACTTTGATTGCCGTTGCCGCAGCTGCCACGATGGCACTTGGTATAGGGGCCGCGACAGCGCCTGCCGAGGCCAGAGTGAATGTTTACTTTGGTACACCGTACATCGGCTACCATCACCCACAGTACTATGTATATCACAGGCGCCCGCCGTATCACTGTCACTACAAAAAAGTGTACCGCCATGGACACTGGGTGAGAGTGAAGCGTTGCCACCGTGCTTGGCACTAACGCAACAAACCTCGACGGCATCGATTGGTGCCGTCGAACTTCAACTTAAGTCGGTTTTAACGTTGTCATGGAACAATCACACCATGACAAACGTTGCGTACCTCTTGTTTACTTTCATTGCCAGCGTGTTTGGGCTGGGCATTGGACTTGCCTTTCACCATGTCTGGAGCAGGGCTAAATCTGTAACGGGGCTGGAAGCCGATCCATTTTCGTCCATCGCTGATGGAGAGACAACGTCGTGGGACGCCTATTCAAAATGGCAAGCTGACAACAACCGCCGCTTTGCCTTGCAAGTCACAAGCTGTGGAGCAGCTCCGCTTTTGTTGGCAGGCGCTGCCTGGACGCAACGGGGCGACGTGGTGCACACGTTGTGTGACAGATTTACCCATATTGTTGGTCAAGCCTATATTTGCATGTGATCATTGCTGTTTGCAGGATATTTGATCAAGTATCAAAGTCCGGATGTTGAAGTGACCGCAGACGCACAAGTTCCTCCGGTGAACGGTAGTTGTCCATGCGCTCTTCTCTCAATATGTGCATGGTCATAAACCAGTCGAGGCGGCTTTCCACGGCACTTTGCTTTGAAAGAGCGGGGATGTCATTTGGATTGTCGAGTGTGCCGATTGCGATTTCAATATCAGGATCACCATCGTCGCGCATGAACATGGGCGTGCCGCAGTCTTTGCAAAAACCGCGCGATACGATGGAAGATGAGCGGAAAACAGCGGGCTCGCCGCGGGTCCATTTAAATTCAACAATTGCCATGTCGACAAGGGCTGCACCCCAACTGCCGAAAGCCTTTTGGCACATGCGGCAATGGCAAATGGAGGCTTTGCCCAACTGACCTTTGAATGAATAGCGTAACTTGCCACATTGGCATCCACCTGAATGGCGTTCAGTTTTCTTTTCATTTTGTTGCATGGCTTAACTCCAAATTTACCATGGTTGTTCCAGCATACCAACCGAAAGTGGCTGCCGGTTGTCGGTGACCCGGACAAACAGGATGGCGCAAGTGGGTCGTTTGGCATCTCAGGCCGCAGCGCACAAGCTGGGGCACATTCTGGGCTTGCTGGTCATTCCTGTCATCGTGCTGTGGCTGGCCTGTTTCTTCAACACCAAATCCCCGGCGGCTGCGACACCCGGCATTGAAAACGGTGGATTTGCAATCTGGCGGGAGTTTCTTCTTTTGACGTTTGCCAGCGCCGTAAGCGTGTTTGCCGGCATATTTGCTGCGGTTAAATTCTGGCACTCAACATTGCTGCGGCTGGACGAGGTTGAACTGGCCCGCGCAGACGCCATTGATGCGCGACGGGAGGCCGAGCAGATAACGTTGCGGTATTCCACAATCAACAATGATATTTCCACTCTGAACCGGGATCTCGCAATCAAGGTTCGGGAACTCAAGGCTGTACAGGATGAATTGATCAAGAAAGGCCGGCTGGAACAGCTTGGGCAATTGACAGCAACGATTGCCCACGAAATCCGTAATCCACTTGGCGCCATCCGTACCAGTGCGTTCTTGCTGGAGCGCAAGACAACCCACCTCGGAGCTGATGTGAGTGGCCATCTGCAACGCATCAACAACGGCGTAAATCGCTGCGATTTAATTATATCCCAACTTCTGGATTTTTCGCGCACAAAGGAAGTGCATCCCAGCCTTGCCCTGCTGGATGATTGGTTGGCGCAGACTGTCAGGGTTGAGGCACAAAACCTTCCTGCCGATATTTTCATTGAGTGCTCTTTGGGTTTGGACGGTATCAAAATACCTTTTGATCCAGCCCGTTTGCAGCGGGCCATCATCAATCTTCTGAACAACGCCAGTGAAGCGCTTTTGCATCAGGATGGGCAAGACAAGCCTTTGACCACGCGGGCTCACATTTGGGTGACGACGCTGCGTAACGGGGACTATGCGACCATTCGAATTTCCGACAATGGCCCCGGCATTGCTGCTGAAAACATGGACAAGATCCGCGAACCGCTTTTCACCACCAAAAGTTTTGGCACCGGCCTTGGCATTCCCGCAGTTGAGCAGATTGTGGCGCAGCACGGTGGACGCCTTGATATTTCTTCAGACCCGGGGGCCGGAGCAACTTTTTCCATCAACTTGCCGCTGACGATTGGAAACATCAATGCAGCCGCCTGATCATTCATGTCTCGGCAATATTCCATGGGAGATTGAAACACTATGACACAGTCACTTCGAATTCTGGTGGTTGATGATGATGTGGACAACGCATTGTCGCTCGGTGAGTTGCTGGAAATGGAAGGTCATTCCGTCCGGATTGTTCATTCCGGCGAAGATGCCATTCGCGCCGCTATTCTTGAAGATTTCAACCTGTCCTTCATGGACGTCATTTTGCCCGGCCTCAATGGCGTGGAAAGTTTCATGCAGATCCACCGCGTGCGGCCCCAGGCCCGCGTTTACATGATGACGGGTTACAGTGTTGAACAGCTGTTGACGCAGGCGCTTGATGGCGGTGCCTTGGGTGTGCTGGAAAAGCCCTTTGATCCCGAAGAGATTTTGCAGATTACCACCAGCGTTGGTCCATCCGGCTTGGTGTTGGCGCCGCCCGTTGGTAAAATCCACGAAAACAATGTTGGATTGTTCATCCATGACACATTGAATACACACGGCATGCGTTGCCGCCATGTCACTCAGCCATCTGCCATGCCGGATCAATTGGCCAAAGACGAAGTTCTGCTGCTTGATCTGCCGGCACCATTGATCGAGGGAATGGAACTGTTCAAGTTTGCGCAAGCTGCAGGCCACAGGGCCCAAACTGTTCTGGTGCCACATTCCAGAAATCCCGATGTGCATTCGTCCACGCCATTGAATGATGTGGCGATAACCGGAATTCTGAACAAACCATTTGATCCCCTCGAACTCATCAACAAATTACCGCTGCTTGCAGCCTGAAACCGGAGAGAACCATGAGCAAAAAACTGAACATACTTGTTGTCGATGATGATGTCGCGAACGCCGATTCACTGGCTGAACTTTTTGAACTTGAAAATCATCGCGTTATTGTTGCCTATGACGGGCAACAGGCAATTGAGGCTTTCAGCCTCAACAAAGTCGACATCGGATTTTTCGACGTGATGATGCCCAACAAGAATGGCGTTGAATCCTTCATGGAAATCAAGGCGTCCAATCCCCTTGCGCGCATCTACTTCATGACAGGCTATAGCGCAGATGACTTGCTGGACAAGGCGGTGAAGGGGGGCGCCCTTGGCGTGTTCTCGAAGCCGGTCGACCTGTCACGCCTGTTGCAAGCCATCGAACGCGAAGCAGCGTGATCGCCGCCATATTGTGAAAGAAAGGGAGGTCTCCATGACGGAACGATTGTCTGATTCAAAGATACTGCTCAGCATCCTTGATAATCTACCAACATCCATTTTCGTCAAGGATGAAGAGCTCAGATTTGTTTATTCCAACAATGTTCATTGCAAATTGATCGGCAAATCCGAGCAGGAACTCCTTGGCAAATGCGATTTTGATTTCTATCCGCTGGAAGACGCAAGCGGCTTTTCCAAACATGACACTGCGGTGTTGGACAGTGGTGAAGTCAGCATCTGCGAAGAGTGGGCATGCCGTGATGACGGGATGAATACCCCCGTATTGACGCGGAAAGCCCGCCTCGAGGGTCCGGATCGCAATGTCTATCTCATCGGCACCAACTTTGATTTGACTGAAAACAAGCGTCGTGAAAACCAATACAAGGCACTTTCGGAAACTGTGCCTGTGGGTGTGGCGCAGGTAGATGAAAAACTGGAAATCAATTTTGCCAATCCGCTGTTCAACGCATATTGCGGCGGTGATGGCAGTGAAACCGACCGGTCCCGCATGGTGAATAAATTGCGTGAGGCCAACGCGCTCTTTCCGGGGGAAGCTTGCAAGTTTGAAACTGTTGTTCAGGGTTTGGGCAACCAGCCCCGTACTGTCATTGTCATCAGTTCCGGTTGGTTGGACCTTGGCGATAATATTCGATCAGCGACTGTGAGTTTGGTCGACATTTCACAAATGTCTGAATTGCAGCGTATCAACGAAGAGGTTTCCCGCCTCAACCTCGAGCTTGCTGCCAACATGCGGAAACTTTCAAATGCCCAAGATGAATTGATCAAAAAGGGCCGGATGGAACAGCTGGGTCAATTGACAGCAACTGTAGCCCATGAATTACGCAATCCGCTTGGTGCTGTCCGTACTTCAGCGTTTCTATTGGAACGCAAACTCAAAGACAAAGGCATGGGTGTTGAATCCCAGATTGACCGGATCAACAAAGGCATTGTGCGCTGTGACAACATCATTACACAATTGCTGGATTTTTCACGGACCAAACAGTTGCAGTGTCAGCCGGGCGATCTGGACGAATGGTTGACGGATGTCATCGAAGAAGAAGCCAAAAAGCTTCCGGCCCATGTCAACATTGAACTGCTGCTTGGGCTTGACGGACAAACAGTGCCTTTTGATCCTTCGCGGCTTGAACGTGCGGTGATCAACATGGTCAACAATGCCGTTGAAGCCTTGACGGGGCCTGGCGAACAATCTTTGTCCGCAGCGGTTCCACCCAAACTTACGATTTCAACTTATATGAAGGGGGATTATATCAGTCTGAGGGTGACTGATAATGGTCCTGGAATTGCGGCGGATGTGCTTGTCCGAATTCGAGAGCCGCTGTTTACAACAAAGAGTTTTGGCACAGGCCTTGGTGTGCCGGCAATTGAACAAATTGCTGTTCAACATGGTGGCCGTTTGGATATCCG
>JANMEM010000272.1:0-4010 GCA_031376985.1 Hyphomicrobiales bacterium | reverse complement strand
AAATTTTTTGAAAGCAGAATGATGAGCTCAAATCAAAACTTGGCCCGATCTTGTGGCAATTTCAACCACTCAAGAAATACGATGTTGAAGACATCGAAACCTTTTTGAAACTATTGCCAAAGACCATAGAAGGAATTGCACTCGCCACGTCTTGGAGGTTCGGCACGAGAGCTTCCAAGTAGAAGCTTTCATCCTCCAAGCCCGCAAGGCGGGTGTTACGGTAGTCCTGGCCGACACTCCAAAGTATCCAATGATCACCAACCTCACACCTGACTTTGTGTATTTTCGCTTACAAGATGACCTGAGCCCCAACTACGATCCAGTTTTGAGTAGAGTCTCGGCTTCATTGCTCCGCTCCCAAATGCTAGATCATCTGAGGCCAGAGTTTTCGGCCTCTTTCACCGGTGACGGGCTGGATGCGCCATCGATGTTGTGCAGCAAAATCGGTGTCATTTGGCCGATCTCGCTGTGTGGTCTTTCCTCATTATAGTATCTGCGCCGTTGTGTGACTTGCCGGAGCGCTTCGGGGCCTTGAAAAACATCCACACCCGCTTCTCACGCTGGGCCAAGAGCGGCGTTCGGGAGAGTCATTTGAAGGCTTTGGCAAATGACCCGGACAATGATCACGCGATGATCGACGCGACCATCGTGAGGGCTCATCAGCCTAGTGCGGGCGCTCAAAAAAGACGGCTGCGACCATGCCATAGGACCTTCAAAGGCGGGCTTTCAACGAAAATCCATGTCGTTGTGGACGCGCTCGGCAATCCTTTGAAAGTCTCACTAACCAAAGGTCAGGTCCACGACATCACGCAAGCTGAACTACTCACGGCAACTCACACGCCGGACGCGCTGTTGGCCGACAAAGGTTTTGATGCAGACAGCTTCATCAAAAGCTTCGAAGTGCGCGGCATCGCAGTGGTTATCCCGCCAAAGTCAAACCGCAAGATTCCACGTGATTGTGACTAAGCCCTTTATGCCGAGCGCAATCCGGTCGAACAGTTCTTCAATCACATCAAGCACTTTCGGGGTATCGCGACCCGCCAGGAGAGAACCGCATGGAATTTCCTGGCAGGCATTCATCTGGTCTGCGCATTGGCTTGGCTCAAATGAGTGCGGGCCCTCGTGCTGCCGGACGTTCTATAAACAGTTGCGTAATTTTTAAGCCAAATCAACTGCTTCGGCATTCACCACCAGTCTGCGATCAAGTGCGCCGTCAAAGTAATCCAGAATGTTCTGCGCGGCAGCTATTCCCATACGCATTGCGCATTCTTCGGTTAGGCCAGCATTGTGCGGGCTGATGGTGATATATGGGTTGCTAAGCAAGGGGTGATCAAGTTCAGGCGGCTCATGCACCAGAACATCCAATGCCGCGGCCCTCAATTTACGCTGGCGCAGTGCAGCATCCAAAGTTTGCTCATCAATAATTCCCCCGCGTGCCGCGTTAACGAGAATGGCTGACGGTTTCATGCATGCAAGTTCGGCAGCTCCAATCAAAGTACTTTGCCCTCCAGGTACGTGAACGGTGACAAAGTCTGCAGTTGCAAGAGCCGTGTTCATGTCAGGCACATGGTGTACGCCAAGCGCAGCCATTTGTTCCGACGTCGTGTAGGGATCGAATGCTGCGACTCTCATCCCAAAGGCCTTTGCCAATTCGGCAACACGCCGGCCAATGCGGCCAAAGCCTATGACCAATATTATCTTGTCATCAAGCTCAGTTGAATCAAAGCGATTGCGTTCATTCCAATGGCCTGTTGTCGAGCCAACGTGATGCGCCACTGTTCGGCGGGCTGCCGCGAGCATCAACATCAATGTATGTTCAGCAACGGCGCGTGAATTCACATCGCCAACAATTGCCAAAGGGATTTTCCGCGCATTCAAGGCGTGGATATCGATTGCGTCATATCCTACACCGTGACGTGACACGATTTTGAGCTTTAGTGCCAGCGCAATTTCTGCTGCCGTCATCGGCTGCGTGCGGATGAGGATGGCATCTGCATCGGCCAAGAAAGGACGATAGGCATCAGTCGTGACAGCCTCGACATAGATGACCTGAATATCGCTGCGCCCGTGCAACAGTTCCAGGCCCTTCTGATGGATTTTGCCAGCAACTAACACAACAGCCATGTCGAACTTCCTCTTTGCTTGACTACCCGTGGTGACTAGTCTCATTCAAGAGAAAAGAAAACAGCGTTCTGGAGTGTCTGTCATGTCCACAATCCGCCTGACCATGGCGCAAAGTTTGGTGCGGTATTTAATGAACCAGTACACGTTTGTGGACGGCGAAGAAGTTCCGCTGTTTCCCGGCATCTTTGCGATCTTTGGACATGGCAACGTGACGTGTCTTTCTGAAGCGCTTGAAGCGGTGAAGGATATCTTCCCCACTTGGCGCGGCCAGAATGAACAGTCCATGGCGCTTGCCGCAATTGCCTTCACCAAAGCCAAACGACGTCGCCAGATTATGGTGGCGACCTCTTCAATTGGTCCGGGTGCACTTAACATGGTGACTGCGGCGGGTGTGGCCCATGCCAACCGTTTGCCGATCCTTATTATTTCAGGCGATACATTTGTGAACCGCAGGCCCGACCCGGTGATGCAGCAGGTGGAGCATTTCGGCAATCCAACAATCAACGTTAATGACGCGTTCAAGGCGGTAACGCGTTATTGGGATCGTATTACTCATCCTGAACAGATTATATCGTCATTGCCACAAGCAGTTGCCACCATGCTGGACCCAGCTGATTGTGGCCCGGCTTTTATTGCGCTGCCGCAGGACATTCAGGAACAGGCGTGCGACTACCCCATAAAGTTCTTTGAAAAGACAGTGCATGAAATTCCACGCGCACGCCCAGACAAAAAGCGTGTTGCCGAAGCCATCGCATTCTTGAAAGCCGCCAAACGCCCACTGATCATCGCAGGTGGCGGCACGCGCTACTCGGGTGCGGAAGATATGGTGGCCAAGTTTGCGTTGGACCACGGCATTCCCATCACCGAAACCATAGCCGGCAAAAGCACTGTGCCGCACGACCATCCAGCCTATGCAGGCCCCATCGGCATCGTCGGCTCGACTTCAGCCAATGCGCTGGGAGCCGAAGCTGATGTGATTGTTGCCATTGGAACGCGGCTGATGGACTTTACCACCGGATCGTGGACGCTGTTCAACCACGACGCCAAGTTTATCTCGATCAATGCGGCACGTTGGGATGCCACAAAGCATCGGGCTCTTGCAGTGGTGGGTGATGCAAAAGCCACGATGGAAGAATTGGCTGATGCGCTCAAAGGCTGGAAGGTTGATGCCAACTGGACCAGGAAAGCCAAGTCTTTGATGGCCGAATGGAACATGGCATTGGATGGCTATCAGAAACCCACGAATGCGCCCGTGCCAACTTATGCGCAGGTCGTAGGAGTCGTGAACAGCAAGGCCGCACCGCGTGACTATATGATCACCGCAGCAGGCGGGCTCCCCGGTGAAACCATGAAGAACTGGCGTTGCAAAACCACCAATTCCTATGATCTTGAATTCGGCTTTTCCTGCATGGGTTATGAGATTGCAGGCGGCTGGGGTGCGGCCATGGCCGACCCTACACGTGATGTGATCGTCATGGTAGGCGATGGATCATATATGCTGATGAACTCTGACATCTATTCCACCGTTCTGACAGGTCATAAGATGATTGTGATTGTTTGCGACAACGGTGGCTATGCCGTCATCAGCCGTTTGCAACAGTTCAAGGGCACGCCGGGGTTCAACAATTTGCTGAAAGATTGCAAAATCGCGATTCCCGCATTCAGCGTGGATTTTGTAAAGCATGCGGAATCGATGGGAGCGTTGGCCCGCAAGGTCTCAAGCCTCGCTGAACTGGAACAAGCCATGGACTGGGCCAAGACAACCGATCGCACCACGGTGATTTCGATTGTGTCAGATGCTTACACGTGGACGCCGGGCGATGCCTTGTGGGATGTTGGCGTGCCGCAGGTCTCTGATCGTCCTGTGGTGCAAGAACAACAAAAAT
>JANMEM010000255.1:0-2997 GCA_031376985.1 Hyphomicrobiales bacterium | reverse complement strand
GTGAAAGATGAAGAGTCCGAACTGCGCAAAATTGAAATGCTGGTTGAAAAGGAAGGCGGGTCACTGAAGCCGCTGCCACTGGCTCCGCCACCGGGTGCTATGATCGGGCAGGCGATTGCCAGCTAAGTTCAAGAGCGGAATGACTTCGCTTGCGCTCAGTCAACCGCTCTCACATTTTGATTTGGAGCAACTTTCACTTCGCAAGTGATTCCACTGCTCGCACGTTGCTCTGAAGGCCGGCGCAATCCGGCCTTTTTTATTTTGCGCTGTGGCGGCCTGACAGCATGCGCATGGCCACGCCTGAAAACACCAGTAGTGGTGCGACCATCAAGACCGTGGCGGCGGACAAATGCGCCCATTCCTCAGCCTCTCCGCCGACTTGCGCCTCCTTGATTGACAATTGACCCACCATCCAGGGCGTGAGGGTGGAGGCGTGGTTGGTTGTGAGAATGGCGGCGAAAAGATATTCATTCCACGCCAGCACAAATACGATCAGCGCCACGGCGGCAAGGCTGCGCGCGAGCATGGGCAACAGAATATCCCAGAGGATGTAGAGATGGCCAACGCCTTCCAGCAGGGCTGCTTCTTCCTGTTCCGTGGCGCGCTTGCCGAACACGGGAAGCAAGAGCCAAGCGGCCACGGGCAAATTCACAGCGCTATAAGTCAAGGCAAGTGCCGTGCGGGTGTCGAGCAATCCTGCTTTTTGCGCCATCAGGTAAAGTGCAACGACCACAGTGGCTGGTGGCAAAATGCGGCTGGCCAATATGAGTGTCAGTAACCACGGCCTGATTTTTCCCAGTCGGGTGATCGCGTAGAGCAAGAGGCAGGTGCTGCTGATGACGATGAGGGTGGCTGTCGCACTGACAACAAAAGAGTTGAGGAGCGGGAGCAACAAGTTTTCACTGCTGTTGATGAGGATGAACCGCCATGCCTCCAGCGAGGGCGTAAAATCAATGAATGGCAAGTAGCGCGGAGCGTGGATGATGGCCTCTTCGTTTTTCAATGAGGCGATGAAAACCCAATAGAGCGGGAAAATGCATATGAAACTCCAAAACGCAAGGACGGCATAAATTGCTGTGCGTTTGAAATTCAATGCAGTTTTTTCTGTTCGACGAGGGCTTTCAGGTTGGCGAGGCCCTTGTCAAAATCTCGGCCCACCATCTTGTCCATGTTCATGACGGTGTGCATTAGCTTGCTGATGAAACTGTTTTTGCCAGACATGCTCCAGACCACGGTTGTAGGACCATTGGAGGGTGAGAGATTGAATGTCACAACATTGTCGGCGGCCATGGGTTTGATCATCAACAGGCGGCACTTGATTTCAGTGGGGGAATTTATGTCTGTGATCTGAAATTTGCCCTGACCCATTTTGCCTCCTGCCCATGTGTAGATTGCTCCCGGACCTTCATCGGGTCCCTCATAGGCGATGACGGATTTTGCGTCCTGTGTGGACCACGGATTCCACTGGTTCATCTGTTTGAGATTGTTAATCCATGGAAAAATGTCGGTCGGCAAGGCGTTGATGCTGATTTGGCGCTGCAAGGCGAAGGAGTCCGGTTTGCGGGAGACATACAAAAGGAAGGCAGCAACGAGCACTAGAACTATGAGGTAGATCATGGCAACGGCTCTCCTTCAGGCCCGCAGGGCATGCGCTTTCAGTCGATCATAATAGGGCTTGGCCTGATCAGCAATGATTTGCAGCGCGGGTGGCAAGGCTACGTGTTTTGCCGGTGAAGCGCTGAAACCGGTCGATGCCCAGGCCGCATTGTACCAGTGAGGGGCCCAGACACCGTCGCAGGATTTTGGCCCTTTCGGCCAATTCAACATGTCGTCGTCGAATGCGATACCACAGGCCATGCAGAGTTTTGACAAGGTGGCGCGGGGGTTCGCGAGAATGTCGTCCGAATCTACGACCGGTGGGGCGTGGCCCAGCTTCTGCGCCACCATGTCAAAGATTTCAGCCTGTTCAATAAAGCCGATGGCCCGCAAATCCACATCCGCCCATTTTTGGGTGTAACTTGCCAGTACACGGGCCGGATCGCGAATGAGGAAGGCATTCGTCAGTGTAAGGATGAATGAGCGGTCATAGCCTTCCAGCATGTGATGCGTCATATGTTTTTGGTAGAGCAGGGGCTTCGAGGCGGGGGTAGTGCATTTTGCCACGAGCTTGTCCCAATCGGTTTCCATCGACGCGATGATGTCGTCACGCATGGGGTGGTCGTTGCCTTTGTGCTTGAGGGAAAATCCGTAGAACGGTTCGTCCCATGCTTCGCAATCGGCGCGATTTGCGAAGGAATACATCATGGCTGTCGATATGTTGCGTGGACCTGACCACATAGCGAGGATTGACGGGGCGAGGATTGTCATGGTTTTACCTGCGTTGAATAAAAGAACCAAACTGCTGCAATTCCGATCAACACCGCAAGGACTTTTCGGATTGTAATTGCCTTTGGGGATTTCAGGAGAAAGTCGGCGAGGGAGCCAGAAAGCATGGCAATTCCCGCATGAATTATTGTGGCTACCGCGACATAGATGGCTGTGAGCATTGATACTTCGGTGACGACTGAGATTTCGCCGGAAATGAATTGCGGCAGCACGGCTGCATAAAACAGGTAGGCTTTTGGGTTGAGGATGTTGCTGATCAGGCCTTGCTGAAACGCCTTTGTCACGCTGCCGTCAGTGGACTTGTTTTGACCGTCGGCCGTCGTCCAGGCTTCCCATGCGAGATAGAACAAGTAGAGGGTGCCAATCCAGCGCAGGGCCTGAAACAGCACGGGCCATTGTGTGAGTAGAGCAGTGAGGCCGACACCGGCAACAAGGCCTGCAATTGCAAGGCCGAGGCAAATGCCACACACGGCGGCCAAGGCGATCTTGCGTCCGCGTGTAGCACCCAATACGGCGAGCCAGGTCATGTTGGGGCCGGGGGTGAGTTCAATCAGAGTGGAGGCGAGAAGGAAAGACCACAGCATCAGAGTGTGCGTTGCGCGTTGTCTTTTG
>JANMEM010000254.1:0-3956 GCA_031376985.1 Hyphomicrobiales bacterium | reverse complement strand
TGCATCATGTCGGAGTTGACGAGATATTCCGCCGTCACGCCGAAGCGACCGGAGGCCACTTGTTTGATGGCAGAGCGCATGGAGTCGCCGTTTGGCAGCGCCACATAGCGATCCGACTCTTCGCCGCCTTCACCGGTGTTGGACTTGCCGCCGATACGGTTCATGGCGATGGCCAGCGTAGTGTGGGCTTCGCGTGAAATCGATCCATAGGACATAGCACCCGTGGCGAAACGGCGGACGATGTCCTTGGCGGATTCCACCTCTTCGATGGCAACGGGAGTCTTTCCCATTTCCTCAGCCGACTTGATGCGGAAGAGGCCGCGCAGCGTCTTCACCTTCTCGTTCTGGTCATTGATGAGGCGGGCGTATTCTTTGTATTTGTCCTGGGAGTTGCCACGTACGGCGTGTTGCAGTGTCGATACCGTTTCCGAATTCCACACATGGGCTTCACCGCGAATGCGCTGCGCATAGTCGCCACCCACATCAAGCTGTGTTGTAAGAACAGGGTTCAAACCGAATGCATCGGCATGGCGGGAGAAGGCTTCTTCCGCCACTTGTTCCAGTCCAATGCCCTCGACTTGCGAAGCAGTTCCGGTAAAATATTTCTTCACAAATTCTGTCGACAAGCCAATGGCATCAAAAATCTGCGCACCGCAATAGGATTGATAGGTAGAAATACCCATCTTCGACATGACCTTGAGCAGGCCCTTGTCTACGGCCTTGATGAAGCGCTTGACGGCTTCGTAAGCGGAGACTTTTTCATCGAGCGTGGGCAGCAAGGCCTCCAGTGTTTCAAAAGCCAGATAGGGGTTGATGGCTTCGGCGCCATAGCCTGCGAGCATGGCGAACTGATGCACTTCGCGGGGTTCGCCAGATTCAACCACGAGCCCCACGGATGTGCGCAAGCCTTTGCGGATCAAGTGATGATGTGTTGCGGACGTTGCCAACAAAGCCGGAATCGCCACGCGTTCAGCTGAGACTGCACGGTCTGACAGGATGATGATGTTGTAACCATCCTTCACTGCGCGTTCAGCCATGGCGCCGACGCTATCAAGGGCTGCTTCCATGTAATCCGCGCCATTGGCGACGTCATAAGTGATGTCGATCGTCACGGTGCGGAACGGGTTTTCGCGCACTTCGCCGATGTTGCGGATACGCTCCAGTTCCTCGTTGGTGAGGATGGGTTGCGAGACTTCCAGCCGCATGTGCTTTGACGTGCCCTTGAGGTCAAGCAAGTTCGGACGCGGACCGATGAAGCTCACCAATGACATGACCAGTTCCTCACGGATGGGGTCAATGGGCGGGTTGGTGACTTGTGCGAAGTTCTGCTTGAAATAGGTATCGAGCATTTTGGCGCGATCTGACAGAGCGGACACCGGCGCGTCGTTGCCCATGGAGCCTGTCGCTTCCTGGCCCGTGGAGGCCATGGGGGCCATCAGCACTTTCAGGTCTTCCTGTGTGTAACCAAAGGCCTGCTGACGATCCAGCAATGGTGTCGTTGGCTTCGGACGCACGGTCTTCGCCTTTGGCATGTCGCGCAGCACAACCTGCGTCTTCTTGAGCCAGTCCTTGTAGGGATGCTGGGTGGAAAGATACTTCTTCAACTCATCGTCGGAGATGATGCGCTTTTGTTCAAGGTCGATGAGCAGCATTTTGCCCGGTTGCAAACGCCACTTGTGGGTGACATTGGCATCGTCAATTGGCAGGCAGCCCATTTCCGAAGCGAGCAATACAAAGCCGTCGTCGGTGGTGAGATAGCGGGCAGGGCGCAGGCCGTTCCGGTCAAGTGTTGCGCCAATCACCTTGCCATCAGTGAACACCATGGCGGCGGGGCCGTCCCACGGTTCCATCATGGCGGCGTGGTGTTCGTAGAAGGCGCGGCGGTCTTCATCCATCAGCGGGTTTCCGGCCCAGGCTTCAGGGATCATCATCATCATGGCGTGGGGCAGGGAATAGCCGCCCATGGTCAGGAGTTCCAAGGCGTTGTCGAAAATCGCCGTGTCAGACTGGCCTTCGTAGGAAATCGGCCAGAGCTTCGACAGATCTTCGCCCAACACGTCGGACTGCATGGTGGATTGACGTGCCGCCATCCAGTTGAAATTGCCGCGCACGGTGTTGATTTCACCATTGTGGCAGACGAAGCGATAAGGGTGAGCCAGTGGCCATGACGGGAAGGTGTTGGTGGAGAAGCGCTGATGCACAAGCGCGAGGGCGGAGATGACGCGCTCGTCCTTCAGGTCGAGATAATAGTGGTCAAGTTCAGCGCCGAGTACCAGTCCCTTGTAGACGATGGTGCGCGCGGAAACCGACACGGGATAATAGGTGCGGGCCTTCGCCCCCAAAACTTCGATGATGCGGTTAGAGACAACCTTGCGGCAGACAAACAACTTGCGTTCCAGTTGCGCCTCGTTGCGAATGGTGGGGCCCTTGCCGATGAAAACCTGACGGTGCACGGGTTCTGTGCCCTTCACTGAATAGCCCAGCACAGACTTGTCCACCGGCACATCACGCCAGCCTAGAACTTTCAGGCCTTCTTCACGGGCGGTTTCCCACCAGATGCGTTCGATGTCCTGACGGTACACAGTCTCGCGCGGCATGAAGAGATAGCCCACGCCATATTGGCCTGCTGCGGGCAGATCAAAGCCGGAGCGCTTCGCTTCATCGACGAAAAGCTCATGCGGAATCTGGATCATGATGCCGGCACCATCGCCCGCCTTGGGGTCAGCGCCTACGGCACCACGATGTTCGAGGTTCTTCAGAATGCTCAAGGCATCCTTGACCACGCGGTGGCTTTTGATGTTGTTGATGTTGGCAAGAAGACCAATGCCGCAGGCGTCGTGTTCGCGGCGCGGATCATAGAGGCCATGGGCCTCAGGGGTGCCTTCGGCGCGGAACTGGTGGGCTTGCACTTGCTCGTTCATGGCGGCTCTCCTTCGACACGAATAGCCGACTCTGGGAATCGGCATATAGGTCAACACTGCTGTCCCTTTTAAAAGCAGGTACTTCACGCAGGCGCAAGTTAAGAATCAAAAATTGCGAAAATTCGAAATAATATTTCGTGTAAACTGAAAAATTACCTCAGAACTGACACTCGGCCTGTCAAAAAATAAATAATTTCGCATCATGCAGTCCGCAAAAGTTGTGTTAGCGTTACAAACAAGGGGCGCAAAAACAAACTTTCGGGGTGTTCATGCGTGATTTTGATGTACTCGTCGGCGCGATTTATGATTGCGCCGCCAATCCTGAGCTGTGGCCTGACGCTTTGAGTTTGATACGCGATGCGGTTGATGGTGCCTATGCGCTCGTCGGGTTCGTTGATACCTCTGAGATGATGTATGGCAAGCCGCCATTCGCTGTACGTCGCAACAGTGCTTGGGACGAGGAAAGGCTGTTGCAGCTCGAAGCCATTCTCAGCAGCATACCCGAAGGCGGGGGAATGTTTGACACAGGCGTTGACGTGGCGTGGACGCAACTCACGCGATCAGATGAAGCGGCATTTCAAACGTCAGATTTTTACAAATACTGGGCACAGCCGCAGGGGTTACGGGACACCATCAACACGCCTTACCTTCACCGCGCGAACATGACGGGCATGTTGTCCATCCCTTCATATGCAACGAGAGAGCCCTATGGTGAGGCCGAAATCCGCTTGATTGAACGGCTGACACCGCATGTGCGCCGCGCCATGATGATCAACGACCTCACGGACAAGGGCAAGTTGGCGATGACGCTTTATCGTCAGGTGCTGGATGCCCTGTCGGTTGCAGTGTTTGTTGTGGGCCTTGGGCGGCGGCTGGTATTCACCAATGCGTCGGGTGAGAGCATGCTCTCACAGGGACATGCGCTCAACCTGTCGCAGGGTACTTTGCAAGCCAAACGCATTGCCGGCCATTCATCAGTACTGGATGAAGCCATAGACCGTGCCTTGAAAGGCGACGTCGCAATCGGCATTTCCG
>JANMEM010000209.1:0-8239 GCA_031376985.1 Hyphomicrobiales bacterium | reverse complement strand
AGTTGTTCCCGGTGTATCGACGTATGAAATTCCGCTGTCGACCAAGGGCAAAACCCACCTGCAGCTTTTGCGTATCGGCAAAGGACGTAAAATGCCGGAACATGGTCATGGCGGCGAAGAGATTACCGTTATTCTGCGCGGGTCATACTCGGACCACACCGGCCATTATGTGGCGGGTGATGCGGCGGACTTCGATGAAGAGATGGAACACCAGCCAAAAGTCGATTCCGACATGGACTGCATTTGCCTGGTCGCCACCGAAGCCCCAACACGATTCAAGTCATTCTGGGCCCGATTGGCGCAGCCATTTGTTGGTATTTAACTGATGGCGCTGCCCTGGCGCGTTGTTTGGGTTACCGGGGCTTCCACAGGTATTGGTGCGGAAATTGCGAAACAACTTGCAACGCAAGGCGTGACAGTTGCGGCATCGGCGAGGAATGCCGAAGCCTTGTCCGCTCTGGGTATTGGAATTAAACCTTACCCGCTCGATGTTACTGACGAGGCCAAGGTTGCCGACACTCTGGCCAGCATCGAACGTGAGCTCGGTCAAGTAGACCTGATCATTGCAGGAGCCGGAACCTATACTCCGGCATCTGCCGCCGACTTTCGCACGGAAATGTTCCGCCGCATGTATGAGGTGAATTACCTTGGTGTGATCAATGTACTTGCTGCTGCACTTCCGGTGTTTCGGGCGAGAAGAAGCGGACACTTGTCGTGGATCGCATCGGTGTCAGGCTATCGCGGCCTTCCAAAAGCCGCAGCCTATGGGCCAACAAAGGCGGCACTGATCAATCTCGCGGAATCCCTGAAGCCGGAGTTGGACCGCGACGGCGTCAAGGTCAGCGTTATCAATCCGGGTTTTGTGCGCACACCCATGACGGCAGTGAATGATTTCGATATGCCATTCCTGATGGAACCCGCAGACGCAGCACGGGCCACCATTGCGGGTCTGGCCAAAGGCAAATTTGAAGTGGCCTACCCTACGCCATTTGTGGCGATTTTGAAGATCGCGAGGTTGCTGCCGTATCGATTATTCTTCTGGATCAGCCGGGAATATTTGTTGAAGTAGAAAGGACCTCATCCGCCCTTCGGGCACCTTCTCCACCCGCTTAGATGCGGGCGGAGAAGGGACGGGTTTTGTCGCTTCTCCATTCTTCATGGAGAAGCTGTCACGAAGTGACTGATGAGGTCCCTTCCTCACCGTGAATTCAAACTCACAAAAATATGCTCCAGCACATTTCCGATGTCCGTGAACACAGAATGATTATTGACCCGCACTACTCGGTACCCTTGCGCCTCCAGAAACAAAGTTCGACGCATATCGTAGGCTACATCACTTGCGTCGCCGTGTGTCATCCCGTCTACTTCCACAATCAATTTTTCAGCCCGGCATACAAAATCTACGATGTAGGGTCCAATCTGTTGCTGGCGTACGAACTTGTAACTACCCAATGAACGTTTGCGCAAGCCTCCCCATAACTTGCGTTCTGCTTCGGTAGGTTGACGACGCATTGATTTCGCGTGGGCGTAATTGAGGGGTGTCGGTTTCATAGTGATAAGACGGAGAAGCCGACAAAATCCGTCGCGGGGAGAAAGAAGAGACCTCATCCGTCGCTTCGCGCCACCTTCTCCAACAAGTGGGTTGGAGAAGGGACAGGCACGGATACTGTCCCTTCTCCACGTTCTTCACGTGGAGAAGGTGCCCGAAGGGCGGATGAGGTTCCTTAACTCACCGGCTTTCTCAACTTATAAATCCCCACATCAATTACACCCTCGGCAAAGCCTGCTTCGCAATAGCTGAGATAAAGACTCCACATACGGCGGAATTTTTCGTCAAACCCCATAGGCTGAATTTTTGGCCAGGCGGCTTCGAAGCGGTCACGCCACATGGCGACTGTCTTGGCATAGGACTGGCCGAAACACTCCATACGCTCAAACAACAATCCGGCCTTTGCCGTTTGCTCGCGCATGATGTCCTTGGTCAACAACATGCCACCTGGAAATATATAGCGCTGAATAAAGTCTACGCCATTGCGGTAACCGTCGTAGTTTTCTTCTGAAATGGTGATGCCTTGAATGGCAGCAACGCCACCGGGTTTCAGGCGGTCATAGAGTGTGCGGAAATAGGCGGGCCAGTGGGGTTCTCCCACGGCTTCGATCATTTCAACAGACATGATGCCATCGAAAGTGCCCTTGGTGTCGCGGTAGTCTTCGAACACCAGCTCTGACTTGTCGTCCAGCCCTTGGCGCTGCATGCGCTTTCGGGCGAATTCCAATTGTTCGCGTGACAAGGTAATGCCGCGCAGCGAGGCTCCCGCCTTTGCGGTTTCCTCGGCAACGCCACCCCAGCCACAGCCGATTTCCAGATAGGATTTTCCGGCCTCGACTTCCGCCGCTTCCATGACCTTGTGGATCTTGCGGCGCTGGGCGGCTTCAAGGCTGTTTCCGGTGCCATCAAAAACGGCGGAGGAATAGCTCATGGAATCATCAAGCCACGCCTCGTAAAAATTATTGCCGAGGTCATAATGGGCAGAGATGTTGTCTTTCGATCCGTCTTTGTTGTTATCGCGTTTCTTGTGCCAGAGCTTGTCAAAAAAACTGGTGAAGAAAAACCCGGTGGACGCATCATCCAGTGCGTGACGGTTTTGCAGATAAAAACGGAACAGGCTTGTGGGATCCTTGCATTCCACATCGCCTGCCATGTAGCGCTCGAAAAAACCAAGTTGCCCACGGCGCACACTGGCCCAGACCACACTGTAATTTCGCAGCGTGAGATCGGCATCAAAGCCAGTTCCAACTTTGCCAATGGTCACCACTTGGCCAGATGGCAGCGTGAGTGCCAGCGAACCCTTGACGTCCTTCGGAAAAAATTTGCGGCCTACGGCCAGAATAATATTACCCAACATACCTTCGCTCATGTTCCCCACCTTTCCAGCTCTGTTGGCCAATTAAGGTGATTGCAGTTTGAGACCCTTTAACCAAAGTTTCAAGGCCTCCCAATGAATTCCGGCCATCACCTTGAACGTCATCAAGGGCAGACTGAAAAAAACTTTGAGAAGAGTTGCGTTGTTCAAAGGTTTTCGCTTACCCGTGAAATAGGCATTGAGAAGTGGACCTTCAAGAGTTGTCAGCGAAACGCCCACAGCCACTGTTTCATTAGGCACACTGACCCGCAGCCCATAGTGACCTTCAACTTTGTTGAAGGGCGACACACGAAAGGCCTTCTCGGCATTGCCAAAAATATCGTCGCCCGGTGCAAACGGCCCTGCCGGATAGATATGTCTGCCGCCGAAGGTGTTGTGCACTTCGTAGATAATCATCCGGATGTTGCTGCCTGCATCCAAGCCGAAAAACACCGTGATGGGGTTGAACGTGTAACCCAGGATACGGGGGTAACTCAACATCAACACCCGCGCAACCTCGGCTGGCGCCCCATGATCACGCATTTGCCGCCACGCGAACGCGCGCAAATGTTCAACTGCACCCTTCACACCTTGATCAGCGTCGTAGAGCCCGAACAAGCCGAAACGATTATAACGCAAAAGCGACGGAAGCGCTTGCATACGGTCCACGTCCACAAGCACGCTGGCAACCGTGTATTGAAGTTGATGCACAACGGGCCGCAAACGGCGATGCACCACTTTGCCCACGTAAACAGCGGGGTAAATGGTGCTCACTCCGCAGCCTCGACAATATCGTTGAGCAAGGGAAAATGCCGTGGCCCCAGATGGATGCGTGAGGATTCGTCCTGCACATTCCACGGCCTGCGTACGCCGCCCAATTGTTCCGCCACGGCAAGGCCTGCCTGCAAGCCATCTTCGTGGAAGCCCGCGCCAAACCAGGCCCCGCAGAACCACACGCGATCCTCACCTTGCAGTGACCACAGATTTTTCTGGGCGTCCATTGTTGCATCGTTGAACATCGGGTGGTGATAGTCAAATGTGCCGTCGATCAAGTCTGCTCTCGGCTTCACCTGCGGATTGAGCGATACAAAATGCTGGTCGGGAGAATCAAGTTTTTGGAGAAGGTTCATCCAATAGGTCACTTCAGGCGCCTCGGTTTTTTGGACGGGCATACGATAGTTCCAACCGGACCAGAAGCGGCGGCCCTTCGGCATCAACGCCCGGTCACGGTGCAAATAAACCCGGTTGGCAGAGGTTTTGAAGGGAGAGAGCAAATCCCGCTCATCTTTTGTTGGCGCTGATAACATGCGCAATGCCGTGTCTGCGTGGGTTGCCAGCACGACATGATCAAAGTCTTCAAAACCGCCGTTTATCGCGTGAACTTCAACCCCGCGACTGGTGCGGGTGACACGATCAATTGGCGTAGAAAGCCTGACGTCAAAGCGCGCATCCTGCGCCAGCTTGGTGACATATTCTGCAGAACCACCCTTTACGGCGTTCCAATCCGGACGATTGCCAAGCTCAAACAGTTTGTGATTGGTGAAAAATTTGATGAAAGCGTGAAAAGGATAGGCTGCGATCTGGTCAGGTGTTGCCGACCAGATGGCCCCTGCCATGGGCAGAATGTGACGCTGCATGAAGGCATCGCCGTAGCCATAGTCCTGTAAATAAGTGCCCAAGCTAGTGCCTGCTTCAACATGTGGCGCGTGTGATTCTGCATTCCGGTAAAAACGCAAAAGGTCAGACATCATTTTCCAGTGGCGCGGCGAAGCCCATTGCCGCGATGCGCCAAACAAGGTGCCGAGATGATGGCCACTGTATTCATAGCGTCCTGCATCTGCACTAACGGAGAAAGACATCTGTGTGGAAATCACGGGCTGATCCAGATAATCCATCAAGGCCGTGAAGTTCGGATAGGTCCAACTGTTGAAGACAATAAAGCCCGTATCAACCGCCACGGGACCTGCACTGGTTTGCACATTCACTGTATTGGCGTGGCCGCCCAACCTGTGATGCGACTCAATCAATGTGACGTGATGTCGTTGGGATAGAGCCCAGGCACAGGACAGGCCTGATATGCCGCTGCCGACAACGGCAATCTTCAACTTCGGCAAAATTACAACTCCCAGCGACAGATTCGACTTGTTTACGCGTGAAAGCGCCATTTTGGATCAAGGGTTTCCACACAAACCTGTCATGAAATTGAATTGACGCAATTGCAACATCATGCGAGGCTTTGTGACAGGTTTGGCAGTGCCGGACTACTTCTTCTGGAGCAAGAACAAAAACGACTGAGGGGAGAATGACGGGATAAATGCTGTGGCACAGGGTTCGCCACGGTCAATCCCGCGAACGGCAAACAATGCCGCTCCGAACAAAACAGCATCTATATGCAATGGAGTGAAACATGACTGAATTCGAATTTAGACTTGAACAGGCACAGAAAGCCGTGACACGGGGCAAACTGTCCCGCCGCGACTTTATGCAGTTCGCAATGGCCAGCGGCATGACATTGTCTGTCGCGGGAACATTGTTCTCAACCGCAGCACGCGCTGAAGCCAAGCCCGGCGGACATTTCCGCGCTGGCCTCGGTCACGGCAACACCACCGACACTTTCGATCCTGCAACCTGGGCCCATGGCATGAACTTCGGCTGGGGCCGCAGCTTGGCAGGCGCCACGCTGACCCGCACCGACCAGAAGGGCAATGTCGTTCCCTATCTTGCCGAAAGCATGGAACCTGCCGATGGTGCCAAGAAGTGGGTGTTCAAACTGCGGAAGGGCGTGACCTTCCACAACGGCAAGACTGTAACCTCTGATGACGTGGTCGCCACATTCAACTACCACAATGGTCCTGACTCGAAGTCAGCCGGCAAGGCCTATCTTGGCGCTGTCACCAGCATCAAGGCAGATGGTCCGGAAACAGTTGTATTCGAACTGTCCGGCGCTGATGCCGACTTCCCCTATGGCTTGGCACAATACCAGTTCCCCATTCTGTCCGCGACGGACGGCAAGGTGGATTTGACAGGTCTTGGCGCTGGTCCTTACATCCTCGACGGATTTGAGCCGGGCGTGAAAGTGCACTTCAAACGGAACCCCAACGCGTTTGCGCCGGGCAATTTTGATGAAGTGACACAGCTTGCCATTCTCGACGCGGCTGCCCGCACCAACGCTTATCTTGCCGGTGAAGTTGACTACATCGACAAGGCTGATCTCAAAACCATCGACATGCTGAAATCAGCGCCTGACACGGAAATCTACAACGTGGCTGGCTATCAGCATTACACAGCACCGATGCTTACAGACATTGCCCCTTTCGACAAACTTGAAGTGCGCCAAGCACTCAAGTGGGCCGTGAACCGTCAGGATCTGGTGGACAAGGTGCTGTTTGGTTACGGCAAACCCGGCAATGATTCGCCGATTGCTCCCACCATGAAATATGCAATCAGCCCAGAGCCTGCCTATACCTATGATCCAGACAAGGCCAAGTCACTGCTGAAAAAGGCTGGCATGGAAGGTTTGAAAATCGACCTGTCGGCCGCCGATGCTGCGTTTGCAGGCTCCGTTGATGCCGCGTTGCTGATGGCAGAACATGCCAAGGCAGCTGGCATTGAAATCAACGTGGTCCGTGAACCAAACGATGGGTATTGGGATAACGTCTGGCTCAAGAAGCCTTGGAGCCATTGCTATTGGGGTGGTCGCCCCACGGCAGACACCATGCTTACCGTTTCGCTGGCCGAAAAAGCCGCATGGAACGACACGCATTGGAAAAATGCCCGCTTCAACGAAATCCTCCCGATTGCCCGGGCGGAAACCGATGATGCCAAGCGCGCCGCTCTCTACGCAGAAGCTCAACAGCTTGTGCACACCGACGGCGGCCAGATGGTCATGATGTTCTCCAACTATGTGGGCGCAATGTCCTCGAAGTTGGGCCATGGCGAATTCAACACGGACAACGACTTTGACGGTGGCTACATGTACGACCGTTGGTGGTTCGCGTAAGCTATCACGCAGCAATGTGATCAGCCCCCGCCCGAAACGGCGGGGGTTTTTTGTTGATGTGTCGCTTTTGCATAAGATCGTGACAGAAAATGCTAGCCAAGGCGTCTCAGTCTGCTAGCATTTTGACGAAGGGACATAGAAGCCCTTGGGGTCATATAAACGAGGGAACGCGCATTATGCATCCGGTGCTCAAAACCGTGTTGCAGCGTTTGGGATTGGGCTTTCTGACACTGCTTGCGGTGTCGGTTATCATTTTCTCATCGCTGGAGCTTCTGCCAGGTGGCTTTGCCAATGCCATCCTTGGCCAAAGTGCTACACCTGAAACAGTTGCAGCTTTCAACCATCAACTGGGTTTGGACAGGCCAGCGACCACCCGTTATTTCGAATGGATTGGCGGCGCTGTGCAAGGTGATTTCGGTAAATCCTTTGCGGGTGCCGGCGGCTGGCGCGAAGAAAATGTGCGCACCGTATCAGGCATTATTGGCCCTCGTCTTTATAATACATTTTTCCTTGCGGCCATGACGGCGATCTTTGCAGTGCCAATTGCCCTGATACTCGGATTGCTGGCGGCACTTTATCGCAACAGCTGGTTTGACCGGATTGTCAACGCCATGACGCTGACCACCATTGCGTCTCCAGAATTTTTTGTGGCCTATATCCTGATGTTTTTTCTGGCGGTGAAGTTCCGTGTTTTCTATCCGCTTTCAACAGTCAACCAGACCACGCCATTCTGGGAGCATGTAACGCGGGCAGGTTTGCCCACTCTCACGCTGACACTCGTCATCATCGCCCACATGATGCGCATGACCCGGGCCTCCATCATAAGTCTGCTGGCCAGTCCCTATATTGAAATGGCAAAGCTCAAGGGTTTGAAACCGTGGCAAGTTATTTTGCGCCACGCCTTGCCAAATGCGTGGGCTCCATTGCCACCGTTATTGCTTTCAACTTGGCCTATCTCGTGGTCGGTGTTGTGGTGGTGGAAGTGGTGTTTGTGTATCCAGGCATTGGCCAGTTGATGGTGGATTCCGTCGGCTCCCGCGACATGCCTGTTGCCCAGGCCTGCGCCCTGATATTTGCCGCCACCTATATTTTGCTCAACCTGTTGGCTGACATTGTTTCCATCGTCACCAACCCAAGGCTCTTGCACCCAAAATGAGCACGCAGCACGTTGATATCCTCCACATGCGCACCAAGCGCACCTGGTCACAGGATGCCTGGAGACTGTTGAAGAGTGCCCCGATGAGCGCCAAGTTCGGCCTGTTCGTCATTGCATTCTATTTTTTCTGCGCCCTGTTTGCGAACGTCATCGCCCCCTTTGGCGAGGGTGAGATTGTCG
>JANMEM010000203.1:0-2361 GCA_031376985.1 Hyphomicrobiales bacterium | reverse complement strand
CGTGAGCAAAATGGTAACACATCTTCACGTTCGCGCGAGGAATGAAAGAGCGGTGGAGGGGCGGCTGCATGTTGGGGGACTGAAATTTCCATGTATCATTGGGCGCAATGGGCGGACGCATTTGAAACGTGAGGGAGATGGAAAAACCCCGGTGGGCGTATTTTGGTTGAGGCAGGGCTTCTATCTCCAAGACCGGATGGCAAATCCGGGCTCACAACTGGGGATGAAGGTGCTGCGACGCAGCGATGGCTGGTGCGAAGTCCCGAGGTCGGGATTCTATAATCGCCATGTTAAACTACCGTTTCGGGATGGTCATGAAACCATGTGGCGTGACGATGCAGCCTATGACGTGGTGTTTGCGACCAGCCACAATGAGCGGCCACGGGTTCAGGGAGCGGGGAGTGCGATTTTCTTTCATTTGACGCGGGAAGGTTCCGCAGTGACGGCAGGATGTGTGGCGGTTTCGAAATCTGACATGCGGAAAATACTCTTGCAGTGCGGTCGCAAAGTAAATCTCTTGGTATGGCCAGGTCAGGGTGTGTTGTAGTCACGTGCTCCGAAAATGGCGCTGCCGACGCGAACATGGGTAGCGCCTTGGGCAATGGCCTCAGCAAAATCCCCACTCATGCCCATGGAGAGTTTTTCAATGCCGTGTTCGGCCGCCATGCTGCGCAGCATGACAAAGTGTGGTGCGGGTGGTTCATCTGCCGGGGGTATGCACATCAGGCCCTCCACGGTGAGACCGAGTGTGTCCTGCATCACATCAAGTATGGCTGCAAGGTCTTCCGGCAAGACACCCGCTTTCTGAGCCTCACGGCCTGTGTTGACCTGCACATAAAGACGAACAGTTTTCGACTGGCTTTGCATTTCCCGTGCAATGGCTTCAGCGATTTTTGGACGATCAACAGTCTGGATGACGTCAAACAGGGCCACGGCTTCGGCGGCCTTGTTGCTTTGCAGGGGGCCGATCAGATGCAGTTCAAGTCCAGGATAAGCCTGACGGAGGGCAGGCCACTTCTGTTTGGCTTCCTGCACCCGGTTTTCGCCGAAAGTCCGGTGGCCAGCGTCAAGCACAGGGCGGATGTGGTCTGCGTCATAGGTTTTGCTGACAGCCACAAGGGTGACCTCACGACTGACAGCGGCAATGGCGGATGAGATGTTTTGGTAGTTTTCAAGAACAGTCATTGTGCTTCGGTTTATGGCCATGCTTGCAGGGCAATTCAAGGACGGTTAAGGGACTGGTCTTTCGATTGATCACACTGGTTTCCCCAAATGTCCATGCCCGCCGTTGCCCCTGAGCGTTACAACCACCGCACATCTGAGCCAAAGTGGCAGGCATGGTGGAGCGAGAACCGCTGCTTCGAGGCAACGGAAGATGCATCGCGGCCCAAGTACTACGTACTTGAGATGTTTCCCTATCCGTCAGGGCGCATCCACATGGGCCATGTGCGCAATTACACCATGGGTGATGTCATCGCGCGTTTCCGGCGTGCTGCTGGTTACAATGTGCTTCACCCCATGGGTTGGGATGCCTTTGGCATGCCTGCTGAAAATGCGGCGATCGAACGGGGCATTCACCCCAAGGGGTGGACCTACGACAATATTGCCAGCATGAAGGCGCAACTCAAGAACATGGGACTGGCGATTGACTGGTCACGCGAGATTGCGACATGTGATCCTTCATACTACCGCCATGAGCAGGCGATGTTCATCGATTTTCTGAAAGCCGGTTTGGTGGAGCGGCGGGTGTCGCAGGTCAATTGGGATCCTGTGGACATGACCGTTCTGGCCAATGAACAGGTGATTGACGGCAAGGGTTGGCGTTCCGGCGCACCTGTTGAAAAGCGCGAGTTGGCACAATGGTTTTTGAAGATCACGGCCTTTGCACCGGATTTGTTGTCAGCGCTGGATGGCCTCACGACGTGGCCCGAAAAAGTGCGGTTGATGCAGAAGAACTGGATTGGCCGTTCGGAGGGTATGCGCTTCACGTTTGAGCTGGAAGATGAAGCGGGCCATCTGCTGCCGGAAGGGTTGACAGTTTATACAACGCGGCATGACACGATTTTTGGTGCAACGTTTTGTGCCGTGTCGGCGGATCATCCCTTGGCAAAGACCAAGGCTGAAAGTGATGCGGGGCTCGAAACTTTCCGCAAGGACGTTGCGGCTTTGGGCACGTCAGAAGAAAATATCGAGCGGGCCGAAAAGAAGGGTTATGCGCTGGGCATTTATGCGCGGCATCCGTTTGACACATCAAAACGCTTGCCCGTGTTTGCGGCGAACTTCGTGTTGATGGGTTATGGCGAGGGCGCGATCTTTGGCTGCCCCGGCCATGACCAGCGCGACTGGGATTTTGCCAAGAAA
>JANMEM010000176.1:0-2485 GCA_031376985.1 Hyphomicrobiales bacterium | reverse complement strand
CGAAGTGCCGGGGTGAACCCATTTGCTCCCAGCATTGCGCCACCCACACGCCAATGAGTTCACCAAATATCTGGCTGATCTCCGGCGAGGTTGTGAAATCGCCAGATGCGCCCAAAGGATCGCGCGTCATATAATACCCATGCTGCGGGTGACTGAGGCAGAGTGTCATGTAACGGTCAAGCGGCATAGGCCCCTCCTCCGTGATCATGGTTGTGATGATGGTGGAAAGCCCAGTCATGCCGTGCGGCGCGACCGGACCAGCAGCCACATGCCGATGGCCACAAGTGGCAAAGACAGGATCATGCCCATGGTGATGAAGCCTGCGAAATAACCGAGCTGCGCATCAGGCTCACGGAAGTGTTCGACGAAGATGCGGGACAGTCCATAACCCAGGGCATAAATACCAGCGGCGCGACCCGGATATTGCAAGGCCGCAAAGTGATGGGTGGCGATGCGCACCACGACGAATAGCACCAGCCCCTCCAGCAACGCTTCATAAAGCTGTGAGGGGTGGCGGCCAAAATTGTCGCCCGGAAAAATAACCGCCCACGGCATGTCCGATGGCCTGCCCCAGAGTTCAGCATTTATGAAGTTTGCGATGCGTCCCAACCCCAGTCCCACAGGTGTGACGGCGGCACCCAAATCCAAAAGGCGGTCCAGTCCGATGCCGTGCTTGCGGCCATAGAGCCAGCAGGCAACCACGACCCCCAAAAAACCGCCGTGGAACGACATGCCGCCATCCCAGGTTTTAAAAATCTCCAGAGGGTTGGCAAAGTAAAAGGCTGGTTTGTAAAAGAGCACATAGCCCAAACGTCCGCCGCCAATGACGCCAACCAAAAACCACAGGAACAAATCGTCGACCTGTTGCACGGTCAAAGTCGGTCTATATGCCCCCCAGAGTTTTGGAAATGTAACAAGGCGCTTGAGGTACCACGACGCAAACAACATGCCGACGATATAGGCCAGCGCATACCAGTGTACCGAAAACGGCCCGATGGAAAAGGCGATGGGGTTAAGTAGAGGAAATGCAATGGCCGAAATCATGATGTCCCTATTTGGCAATGGCAGCGGCGAAGGTCAAACTTTAACGCTGCGTCCTTCGAGGCTCGCCAAGCTCGCACCTCAGGATGAGGGTTTTAACTATCTCTCACCCTGAGGTGCCCGCGCCTTCGCGGGCCTCGAAGGGCCTCCCGTTCAAAATCGACTTGCCAGCAACTGAAGGTCCAGCGAACAAGTAGGCTCTTGTAATTATTCACGGGAATCCATAGCTAAGCAGAATTCGAAAGGGCCTTGCCATGACCGCCACCTCTTCACGTTTCTTTGACGAAATTGCCAAGCTGATGACCAATGCCACGGGTGCTGCGCAAGGCGTGCGCAAGGAAGTTGACGGACTGGTTCAGGCCCAGGTCGAACGGGTGCTCAACAATGTCAATGTGGTGAAGCGAGAAGAGTTCGACGTGGTGCGTGACATGGTGGAAAAAGCCCGTCAGGAAAACGAGCGGCTGGAAAAGCGCATTGCCGAACTCGAATCAAAATTGAACCCTGCTGCTCCCGAAGTCTGAGAATCGATCATTTAAAATAGATGTGGAGGAATCAGTCGCAGCATTGCCGCGACTCTCCGCCCCATGCAATTTCACGCTGTCGCGGATTTGATTCTTCCGTTGACAGAGGAATAGATGGTTACACACGCAATCAGCTTCGAAGAACCACATAACCCGCTTGATCGGGTGGAGAAGCTTGCGGAAAGTCGGCGCTGGCCGATGGAGCGCACGGGTGAAGACGAAGTGGTCATGTCGATTTCGGGGGGATGGTGCAATTTGCAGCTTTCACTCTATTGGCGTGATGATCTCGAAGCGCTGCAATTCGCCTGCACATATGATTTGAAGGTGCCGGAAGCCCGACAAACCGAGGTGATGCGGTTGTTGAGCCTGATCAATGCGCGGTTGATGCATGGTCACTTTGACTTCTGGGCTGTTGAAGGCACTGTAAATTTTCGTCACAGTCTGATTTTGGCAGGCGGTGCGGAAGCCAATGATGCGCAATGCGATGCGCTGATCCGGGCTGGCGTTGATTCTTGCCAGCGCTATTTCCCGGCCATGCAGTTTGTGATCTGGGCCGGGCAATCGGCTGATGCGGCCCTTGAGAACGCGCTGCTTGAAACTGTCGGCGAAGCGTGAGAGTTTCCGCTGCATGACACTTCAACTCAACGGTACATTGGTTCTCGTCGGCGCTGGCAAAATGGGCGGCGCGATGTTGGAAGGTTGGCTGAAGGCTGGAGCTGATCCTAAAAAGATTGTTGCACTTGATCCGGGCCCGCCGCCGGAAGTGCTGGCGTTGTTGGTGCGGCATGGCATTCGGCACAACCCCGCTGTTGACACCATTCATGATGCAGAAGTGGTGCTGGTTGCGGTGAAACCACAAGTGATGGATGACGTATTGGCGCCCTTGGGCGGTTTGGCGAAGTCCAAGCCGTTGGTACTTTCAG